>CAYGSQ010000291.1:0-5261 GCA_964352435.1 uncultured Gammaproteobacteria bacterium
TTACGCAGCTCGTCGAGCGTGTAGCCAACGGCGAGCTTCGCGGCAACTTTCGCAATCGGGAAGCCCGTTGCTTTTGATGCCAGTGCAGACGAACGCGACACGCGCGGATTCATTTCGATGACAATCATGCGACCGTCTTCGGGGTTAATGGAGAACTGCACGTTCGAGCCGCCAGTCTCCACGCCAATTTTACGCAGCACCGCCAGCGATGCGTTACGCATCCGCTGATATTCCTTGTCGGTCAGCGTTTGCGCGGGCGCGACCGTAATAGAGTCGCCGGTGTGCACACCCATTGGGTCGAGGTTTTCAATGGCACAGACGATGATGCAGTTGTCTTTATGATCACGCACCACCTCCATCTCGTATTCTTTCCAGCCAAGCACCGATTCTTCGAGCAACACCTCGGTGGTGGGCGACAGGTCAAGCCCCCGCTTGACGATGCTTTCAAACTCTTCGCGGTTGTACGCAATACCACCGCCACTGCCGCCCATCGTAAACGACGGACGAATGACAGTCGGGTAGCCAATTTCCGATTGGCGCTCGATGGCCGTTTGCAGGTCGTGCACGACGACTGATCTACATACCCCCAGACCGATCTCTTTCATCGCTTCGCGAAACTGTTCGCGGTCTTCGGCCATGTCGATCGCTTTGCGTTTGGCCGCAATCAGTTCGACGCCGTATTTCTCGAGCACGCCTTCGCGTACAAGATCGAGCGCGCAATTGAGCCCGGTCTGACCGCCCATGGTAGGCAGCAAGGCGTCGGGGCGTTCCTTCTCGATGATGCGTGCCACGTTACGCCACTGCACCGGCTCGATATAAATCGCATCCGCCGACTCGGGGTCGGTCATGATGGTGGCCGGGTTGGAGTTAACCAGGATGACCCGGTAACCCTCTTCGCGCAGCGCTTTGCATGCCTGCGTGCCCGAGTAATCGAACTCACAGGCCTGACCGATGACGATCGGGCCTGCACCAATAATCAAGACGCTCTTAATGTCTGTACGTTTTGGCATTAGGGGTAAATTCTCAAGCGTCCGCCATCAGGCGGATGAAACGTTGGAACAACGGCAAAATATCGTGGGGCCCGGGGCTTGCCTCGGGGTGACCCTGAAAGCCGAAGGCCGGATGGGAGGTGTGCTCAATGCCTTGCAGCGAACCGTCAAACAACGAACGATGCGTCGGACGCATCGTGTCGCCAAGCGACGCCTCGTCCACCGCAAAGCCATGGTTTTGGCTGGTAATGGCCACCGTGCCAGCGGCCAGATCCTGCACCGGGTGATTGGCTCCGTGGTGGCCAAACTTCATCTTCAGCGTTTTAGCGCCGGCGGCAAGCGCGAGCAACTGATGCCCAAGACAAATACCAAACAGGGGCATATTTTTCGCCAGCAACTCGCGGATCATGTCGATCGCGTAGTCACACGGCTCCGGGTCGCCCGGGCCGTTGGACAGAAATACACCGTCCGGCTTGAGCGCCAGAATATCGTCGGCGGCGGTGGTCGCCGGCACCACTGTCACGCGGCAGCCGTGTGCCACGAGCAGCCGCAGGATGTTGTGCTTGACGCCAAAGTCGACGGCAACTACGTGGTATTTCGCAGGCGGCGTTTCGTTGGCACCGTCCTGTTCGTGCAACCAGATCGTGTCCGACCATTCGTAGGATTTGTCTGTCGTGACGTGACGCGCCAGATCCATACCGAGCAAGCCAGGAAACTCGCGCGCCTTGGCCAACGCGGCCTCGACATCGTCGTCGGTACTGATGCAGCCTGACTGAGCGCCCGTCTCTCGCAGCAAACGTGTCAGACGTCGGGTGTCGATGTCGGCTATGGCCACGACATTATTGGCGCGCAAATAGTCTTCGAGCGTGTGCTCCATACGATAGTTGCTCGCGCGCAGTGGCAGATCACGAATAACGAGACCCGCCACTTGCGTGCTGGTGGACTCAACGTCCTGCTCGTTGGTACCCGTGTTGCCAATGTGGGGATAAGTAAGCGTAACGATCTGACGGCAGTAGGACGGGTCGGTCAGGATTTCCTGATACCCCGACATCGCGGTATTGAATACCACTTCGCCAACGCTGAAACCGTCGGCACCGATCGCTGTACCGTGAAAAACGCTGCCATCCGACAGCGCAAGAAGTGCCTTTCGCGCCAAGTCGCTCCCCCATTTTTCCAAGGCCATTTACACAAAGCGGGAGGGGTGTCGAAGCACCCGTCCCGCGTGGCCGCATGATACGTGAGGCGCGCCCGACATGTCTATCCGGTTGTTGGATCAGCCTTGCAGCGAGTCCAGATAGTCCGCCATGTCGTAGAGCCCCGTGTCGCGCGAAGTGAGCCATTGTGCTGCCCGCAGCGCGCCGTGGACGAATACGCCGCGATGCGCGGCCCGGTGGATCACCTCGATAGAATCAGCGAGTCCGGAAAATACAATCCGGTGTTCCCCTGCATGGGTGCCGCCGCGGACGGAGGAAAACGCAATGCTGGGCCGCGGTCGCTCTCCTTTGGTGTCGCTGGCCACCTGCACTTCGCGCAGGGTTTTACCCCAGCCAAGCGCAACGCAGCGACCAAGTTCGAGCGCCGTTCCGGACGGCGCGTCAGCTTTGTAACGATGGTGCAAATCAATGATGTCGACGTCGTAGTCTTCGCCCAATACGCCGGCCAGCTGTTGCACCGTGGCGAAGCAGCCGTTGACCGCCATTGACGTGTTAGCACTGAACAACACGGGCACTACGCTTGACACGCTCACGACCGTTGCCTCCTGCGCCGGGTTCAGGCCCGTTGTGCCCAGCACCCACGGCGTACGTGTGGCGGCACAGGCATTGGCGCGGGCCTGCAGCCCATTGGGGCTGGCAAAATCGATCGCCACATCCACGTCGTCTAACGCGTGGGCGATATCATCGCGAAAACACAGATCCGTACCGGCAACCTGAGTGCCTACATCGGGGTGACCCGGCCGCGTCAGGATGGCGCCCAGCGTCAACGTGTGGTGCTCGATCAGCGCATCAACCAGCGCCTCGCCCATACGTCCACTCGCGCCAATGACGGCTACACGGGTCATGAGATCAAGGTCTCAGGTCCTCAAAGAAGTTGCGTACACCGTCAAGCCACGAGCGCGTCTTGGGATTGTGACTGGATCCGCCATCCGCCAAAGAGTGCTCCAGCTTGGTCAACAAATCCTTTTGTTCCTTGGTCAGATTGACCGGCGTTTCAACCTGCACGCGACACAGCAAATCGCCGACGTTGCCGCCGCGCACGGGCTTTACACCCTTGCCGCGCAACCGGAAGGTTTTGCCCGACTGCGTGCCCGCTGGAATTTTGAGCGACACTTCGCCGTTGAGCGTCGGTGCCTCGACCGCCCCGCCCAGCGTCGCAACGCCAAAGCTGACCGGAATCTCGCACGCCAGATCACTGGCATGGCGTTCAAAAATAGGATGGTCGCGCACGTTTATTTCGACATACAAATCGCCCGTCGGACCACCGTTGCGACCGGCTTCGCCTTCGCCGCTGAGCCGCACGCGATCGCCGGTGTCGATACCCGCCGGCACTTTGACCGCCAGGGTTTTGGTTCGGTGACGCAAACCGCTGCCACTGCAACCGCCGCACGGATCGCTAATGACCGAGCCGCGACCACGGCAATTGGGACAGGTTTGCTGTACGGAGAAAAACCCCTGCTGCATACGTACCTGACCCTGGCCATCACAGGTACCGCAAGCTTGCGGCGTGCTGCCTTCTTTGGCGCCGCTGCCCGAGCACACGTCGCAGGTATCCTGTTTGGGAATGTCGATGTTGACACTGTCGCCAAACGCGGCTTGCTCGAGCGACAGGTCCAGCACGTAACGCAGGTCGGCGCCACGAAACACCTGGGAGCGCCCACCACCGCGACCACCGCGGCCACTGTTGAAGATATCGCTGAACACGTCACCGAAAATATCGCTGAACGGGTCGCCGCCACCGCCTCCGCCGCCGCCCGGTCCCTGACGGGTCGCAGCCTCGTGACCGTACTGGTCGTACATGGCGCGGCGTTTACTGTCACTTAAGACTTCGTACGCTTCCTTCACTTCCTTGAATTTCGCCTCGGCATTGGCATCCCCCTCGTTACGA
Source organism: uncultured Gammaproteobacteria bacterium (assembly GCA_964352435.1). Lineage (GTDB taxonomy): Bacteria > Pseudomonadota > Gammaproteobacteria > Steroidobacterales > JBCCMA01 > JBCCMA01. Next base: position 4,092 of record CAYGSQ010000291.1, read on the forward strand.
TCAGGGTGATACTTCATGGCCTTGCGGCGATAGGATTTTTTGATGTCTGCGTCGGAGGCCGAACGCTCGACACCCAGCACCTTGTAAAAGTCTTCTGGCATCTATCTGGCTCCAAACCGGGCGCCCGAGGCGCCCGGCCAGGTCAAACTACTTATTCTCGTTCACTTCCTCAAACTCGGCATCGACAACATCGTCGCCGTCGTCTGCACCGCCCGCGCTCGCCTCCGGACCGGCGGCGGCATCGCCCTCGCCATCCGCGTACAAGCGCTGTGCCATGCTGCCCGACAATTCCGCCAACGCCTTCGATTTGGTCTCGATGGCCTCTTTGTTGTCAGACTTGACGGCTTCCTTGACGTCGCTGATCGCCGCTTCAATGCTGGCACGCTCATCGGCTTCAACTTTTTCACCGAGTTCTTCCAGCGTTTTTTCGGTCGCCAGCATCATGGTTTCTGCCTGGTTACGGGCATCGACCAGTTCGCGGAACTTCTTGTCGTCTTCGGCGTGTGCTTCGGCTTCGGACACCATGCGCTGGATTTCATCTTCGTCCAGGCCACTCGACGCGGTGATAACAATCTTCTGTTCCTTGCCGGTGGCTTTGTCTTTGGCCGACACGTTCAGGATGCCGTTGGCATCGATATCAAACATGACTTCGATTTGCGGCACACCCGCTGGCGCCGCCGGGATGTCGCGCAAATCAAATTGACCCAGCGATTTGTTGTCCGCAGACCGTTCGCGCTCACCCTGCAGCACATGAATGGTCACGCCCGTCTGGCCGTTTTCGGCCGTTGAGAATACCTGCTGGGCTTTGGTCGGGATGGTCGTGTTTTTGTCGACCAGCTTGGTCATCACCGAACCGCGGGTTTCGATCCCCAGCGACAGCGGCGTGACATCGAGCAGCAACACGTCTTTGACGTCGCCGGACATGACTCCGCCCTGAATCGCGGCACCCACAGCCACGGCTTCATCGGGGTTGACGTCACGGCGTGCTTCCTGACCGAAGAAATCTTTGACCGCTTCCTGCACTTTAGGCATACGCGTCTGGCCACCAACCAGGATGACGTCGTCAATTTCACCCACCGACAGACCTGCATCGGTCAGTGCCGTTTTACATGGCGCGATGGTGCGCTTGACCACATCCTCGACCAGCGACTCAAGCTTCGCCCGCCTCAA
>CAYGSQ010000292.1:0-5248 GCA_964352435.1 uncultured Gammaproteobacteria bacterium
CCGTCGGCGGCCTCGGCCAGCGTGCGGATGACCCGTGTCGGCTCGTGCCGCGCGTAGATCGCCACGCCGCTGTAGCCTTTTTTGACGGCATCGACGTAATAACAGTGGTGATTGCGTGGATGAAACGCAGGATCGGTCAGCTGGTCGATTTGCGCCTTGGTTTCCTGAATACAGGTCACATCGGCACGCTGTCTCGACAGCCACGTAAAAAAACCTTTGCGGTGCGCGGCACGGATGCCGTTCGCGTTGAGGGTGATGACTCGCATAGCTGGTATCATACCCAAACGTTTCCATGGAATAAGAAAAATAACGATGTCCGATACGCTCAGCCCCCGCGACGAATTCCTGACTCTGGCCATCGAGCTCGGCGTTTTGCGTTTTGGCGAATTTACGCTCAAGTCTGGCCGGGTCAGTCCGTACTTTTTCAATGCGGGCAAATTTGACAGCGGCCGCTCGCTGGCCGCACTGGGCCGGTTCTACGCGGACGCGCTGGTGCGCTCGGGGCTCGAGTTCGACATGCTCTTCGGGCCGGCCTACAAAGGCATCCCGCTGGTCGCAGTCACCGCCGCGGCGCTGTACGAGCATCACAACGTCGACGTGCCCTACTCGTTCAACCGCAAGGAAGCCAAAGCCCACGGTGAAGGCGGCACGCTCGTAGGCGCCCCCTTGGCGGGGCGCGTGGTGACGGTCGACGACGTTATTACGGCCGGCACGGCCATTGGCGAGGCGATGGATATTATTCGCGCGGCGGGCGCGCAGCCCGTGGGCGTTGCGATCGCCCTGGATCGACAAGAACAAGGCCGCGGCGACGACGGCCTCTCAGCGATTCAGGAAGTGGAGCGGATACATGGACTTAGCGTGGTCAACCTGGCCACCCTCAATGACCTGATACAATTTTTACAAAAAAATGAGGGAATTGATGGCGATTTAGCTGCTCTAACCAAGTACAGGGAGCGCTTTGGCGCCAAGACATAATATCGGCACAATCTTATTAAGTTCAATGGATTACGTGCGACTCTCGTCACAGCGACCGGTTGGTTGGCTGTGTTATAAAATCTTTACATATGCATAAACTCATCATTTCAATCGCGCTGGTACTTGTCGTGGCCGCCCCCGGGCCCAAGCCGACAAGCTATACAAATGGGTCGACGACAACGGCGTCACCCATTACGGCGATTCTGTGCCCGTCAATGACACGCGCCGTGAGCGCCAGGTGCTCAACGAGCAGGGCGTCGCGGTCGACGTCTTGCCGCGCCAGAAAACCCAGGCTGAACTGCGGGTTGAAGCTCAGCGCGAGCGCGAGCGGCTGGCGGCTCTGGAAGAGATCAAACGCAAGCAAGAGCGCGATCAAATTTTGCTCGACACCTATCTATCGGTTGAAGAGATCGCCGACCTGCGTGATCGCCGCGTTTTGGCGCTCGAAGCGCAAATTGGCGTCACCCGCCACTACATGAAGAATTTGAAGACCAAATGGGAAGACCTGGAGGCCGAAGCCCGGCGCTACAACTTCCCCTTTGACGAAGATTCCGACCTGGACCCCCTGCCGGACGACATTGCCCAGCATTTGATTCACACCGAAAAAGCCATGGCCGAACACGTTGAGACGGTGCGCACGCTGCGTGCAGAGCAGGGCGAGATTCGCGACGCCTTCGAGCGCGACATGGACCGCTTCAAAGAGCTCACCGCAAACCGCGGCCAAGTGGTCACCAGCGGCAATCAGTTCAACGCGCCGTAGACTCCGCGCGGGTCGTTCGATCCGGGCTCAGCTTTTGCCCGAATGCCCAAAACCGCCGTCGCCACGGTCGCTTTCAGTAAACGCATCCACCACGCTGAATTTGGCCTGTACGACGGGCACGAACACCATCTGACAAATGCGCTCACCCGGCTCGATCGTGTAGGCCTCGCGGCTGCGATTCCAGCACGAAACAAATACCTGGCCCTGATAGTCCGAATCGATCAGGCCCGTCAGGTTGCCCAGCACGACGCCATGCTTGTGGCCAAGCCCCGAGCGCGGCAACAACACCGCCGCCAAAGACGGATCGCCAATGTGCATGGCGAACCCGGTCGGGATCAGCTTTGTCTGGCCCGGCTCGAGAATCAGCGACTCGTCGATGCACGCGCGCAAATCCAGGCCAGCAGAGCCCGCCGTCGCGTGCTCGGGCAGCTCGAATTCATTGCCCAGACGCGGGTCCAGTATTTTTAATTCTATGGGTCTCATCGTTCGTCGTTCGCCTGTGCGTAGCGCGTGGCCACCAGCGTCATCAGCTCGCGCGCCACCACGTGCTTCGACGCACGGGCCAGCGGCACTTCCTGATCGGCACTGAGGACCAGCAGTTCATTGTCATCAACGTCAAAGCCCAGCGGCTTGCCCGCGGGGCAATCACCGACTGAATTGGCGCAGATCATATTGAGTTTTTTTGCCTTGAGTTTTTTCAAAGCGTTGGCTTTCACATCATTGGTTTCAGCCGCAAAGCCCACCGTAAACGGCGGCGCATCCAGTGCACCAACCGATTTGAGCACGTCGGGATTGCGCACCAACTCGATGCTCATGGTGTCGTCATTTTTCTTGATCTTCTTGTCCGCGATGCGGGCGGCGCGGTAGTCCGACACGGCGGCCGCCGAGACAAAAATATCGGTCGCGGCAATCTGCGCATGGACGGCGTCGTACATTTCCTGCGCGCTCTCCACGTTGATTCGCTCGACGTCATCGGGTGTCGGCAATGAAACCGGACCCGCCACCAGCGTGACGTCCGCGCCCAGCTCGACGGCGGCGGCGGCGATCGCAAAGCCCATCTTGCCCGAGCTGCGATTGGTCAAAAAACGCACCGGGTCCAGCCGCTCACGGGTCGGGCCAGCGGTAATCATGACGCGCTTGCCAAAGAGCGGTCCGCGACGCTTGCGCAGAATCAAATGCTTGTTAACGTGCTCAGCGATCTCGGTGGCCTCGAGCATCCGCCCGGCACCGGTTTCGCCGCAAGCCTGATCGCCCTCGCCCGGGCCCAGAAGCTCGATGCCGCGTTCGCGCAGCACACGGGCATTGTGGGTCGTCGCCGCGTCCGACCACATTAACCGGTTCATCGCCGGCGCCAGCAAAATGGGTGCCTCGGTCGCGAGACACACGGTCGACAACAAATTGTCCGACTTGCCGCTCGCCATCGACGCCATGAACTCGGCCGTTGCCGGTGCCACGACGATGATGTCCGCCCAGCGCGCCAGCTCAATGTGCCCCATCGCCGCCTCGGCTTCCTCATCGAACAGGTCCGTGCGCACGGGACGTCCCGACACGGCCTGAAACGTGAGCGGCGTAACGAACTGCTGCGCGCCGTGCGTCATCAGCACCTGCACGGTCGCACCGCGCTGCGCCAGCCGCCGGACCAGATCCGGGCTCTTGTAAGCTGCGATACCGCCGGTCACACCCAGCAGCACGCGTTTATTTTGTAATGCGTTCACGCAGCGGAGCTTACCGAAAAACCTGGCGCGAGTGGATTAGTCGTACGTTGCGACCCAATTTGCGCATTGAGTCAGAGCCGCCTTTGCGGAGAATGGTCCCGTCGCTAAAGACGCCATGGAAGGCTTGCACACCCACGGAGGGGATATGCCAATTCGCGACTGGCCGGCCGGTGAGCGCCCCCGGGAAAAACTCATTTCCCGGGGCGCCGCCGCGCTGTCAAACACAGAATTGCTGGCGCTGCTGATCAACTGCGGCGGTCCGGGCCGCAGTGCGCTCGATCTGGCGCGGGACTGCCTGACCCGCCACGGCGGTGTGCGCGACCTGCTCAATGCCACCCCGGACCAGCTGACCGCGCAGCCGGGCATCGGGCCGGCCATGGCCGCGCGCATCCTGTGCGCGCTGGAGCTGTCGCGGCGCGGCCTGCGCGAGTCCATGATCCGCCATGGCACGCTGACCAGCCCGCTCAGCACGCGGTCTTTTTTGCATGCCCAGCTGCGAGATCGCGAACATGAGGTCTTTTGCTGCCTTTATCTCGACAATCGACACCGTATCATCGAATTTCAGGAGGTCTTCCGCGGCACCATCGACGGCGCCAGCGTCTACCCGCGTGAGGTGGTCAAGCTGGCGCTGCATTACAATGCGGCGGCCGTAATCTTTGCGCATAATCACCCCTCAGGGGTCGCAGAACCCAGTTCAGCCGACGAGCGCATCACCGCGCGTCTGCAAAAAGCGCTGGCGCTGGTGGACATCCGAGTGCTGGATCATATGGTGATCGGGGACGGTGCCTGCGTGTCGCTGGCCGAGCGCGGACTGCTCTGATTCAAATAAGCGTCATGGCAGGTTGAACGCGCCGCGCCGCGCTGGTATAAAGGCGGGCCATTTTAAGCTCGATGGCGCGCTGATGCGTCGCGAGCCGACTTAAACCTTCAGAGGTCAGGATCATGTCCAGAGTTTGCCAGGTGACCGGCAAGGGCCCCACAACGGGCAACAACGTGTCGCACGCCAAAAACCGTACGCGCCGCCGTTTTCTCCCCAACCTGCATACGCATCGGTTCTGGGTTGAGAGCGAGAATCGTTATGTCAAACTGCGCGTTGCGACCAAAGCACTGCGCATGATCGACCGCGATGGCATCGACAGTGTTCTGGCCGACCTGCGTAAACGCGGCGTCAAGGTTTAAGCGGAGTATTACGATATGCGCGATAAAATTCGTTTGGTCTCAAGTGCCGGTACCGGTCACTTCTACACCACAACCAAAAACAAACGCCTGCATCCTGAAAAGATGGTCGTCAAAAAATTCGACCCTCGCGTGCGCAAGCATGTGGAATACAAGGAAGCGAAAATCAAATAGCTTTTGCGCTGTTTGAACGCGCATCAAGCGCGCACAAAAAACCCGCCAATCGGCGGGTTTTTTATTGGGCGTAGGCGCGGCATCCCAGCCGCGATTGCCTGAGTCGCGGCAAAGATGCCGCTCCGATGATTATTCAGGCCATCTGGTATTGACGCAGGCGCTGCGAGAACTCTTCCAGCGCCCGGATACCCGTCGCCTCCGCCTCTTTGCACCAGTCACGCAACTGCGCGATCAGCTTATCGTTGCTGACCGTCGCACCGGACCACATCTCGTGCAGGCGCTCACGAAACTCGTGGACGGTCTTGAGGGCCGCGTTGTCGTCCAGCATTTGCTGCAAACGCGCCTGATGACGCTCATCGAGCAGCTCGGGACGACGCGTCAACGCACGCTTGGCATCGCGCCACATTTTGCGCGCTCGCTCGCTGGACTCCAGCGAGGCCTTGCGTGC
>CAYGSQ010000293.1:0-4884 GCA_964352435.1 uncultured Gammaproteobacteria bacterium
GGAGTTCCTGCTCATCGGCCAGCAACACGCCGAGACAAAAAGTATTTCGTCGCAAATGCCGCGCAGCATTATTGCCTGCGCGCCGCAAACAGACCGACCGGGACTTTTGTCCGATACGCTGAGCGTGCTGTCGCTACTGAAAATGAACCTGGCGCGACTGCATTCACGACCCGCCATCGCGGCCGCTCCAACACAGCTGGACCCACAAATCTTCTATCTCGAGATCGCGGGCGACGTAAGTGAAAAAACGCTGGCGCTAGGCACCGAGATGCTGACGGCCACTCTGGGTGGCGAGAACAACAGTCAGGTTGTGGTCCACATGGGCAATTATGGCCTGGCGGCATTAACCGACAACTAAAGCCGCCCGCCCAATTCGTTAACCCCTCGATACTCCTCGCTCGAGCGTTGCTATGGAAAGTACACTACCCCGCGTTTTTTTAAGCTCGCGTATTGACGAGAAAATGAAAGTCCTGCGCGAAGGGCTTAAGAAGTCGTGTGCCCGTGCCGACATCAATTTGAAGTACGCCGATCAGGAAACGGGCGCAAAAGACGCCAGCCCGCACAACCTCAGCACCGACCTTGCCGTTAGCTGCCAAATCTTTGTTCTACTAATTGGTGAAGACGGTATCGGCCCGATTACTCAGGCGGAATGGCGGGCATGGCGCGCCAAGGGCCGACTGGAAAGCGGCTGCAAGGAGCTCGTCTTCTACACAAAGCAACTTGGGGATCAGCGCGCACGCGAGATTTTCGCGGACACGTTTAGCGGTGGCTCACTGGATGAATCGACCTGGTCCGAGATAGACATGCTCGAAGACCCGGACAGCGCACTGCTCGACATTGCCATGGACATTGGCCGCACGGTCCGCGAGTTTGATCTGGCCAACTATATCGCCAGCGATCCTTTCCCGCAGGAAATTCACGACTATTATCAGGCAAAAGGTGCGATTACCGAACGCATTGCGCCGGTCGTTCCCGGACAGGCGTGGTTCATAGCCAGTACAAAAGACAAACGTGAACTGGTCTATTGCTGCAAGGACAAAATCGGCCCGGATGACGTGCGCGCGGTCGATCAACTGGCTATCGAGCGCAATGCCACGCACTTTCTATTGGTGACAGAGGAAGCGTTCCCCGCCACCCTGAGAGACGTCAAAACAATAACTCCCCGAGAAAATAGACGGCTGCGCCTGGTGAACAGTTTTCTTCTGGAAATGCTGGATATCGCCGACGACATCAAGAAGATTGAAGACATGGCCAAGGGCGACGACCTGGCCGATCGCTTTGTCGATCCGGGATGCAAGGAGTGCGTCGCGCAGGAGAGCTGGGATGAGTTTCAGTACATTCCGCACGAATCTGCACTCGAGTACGTCACGAGCTGGCTGGACAAACCCAGTCGAGAACAACTCGCGGTGTTGGGCGACTTTGGCACGGGCAAGAGCTGGCTGGCGCGACGGATTTGCCTGAACCTGTGCAAGAACATCCGGGAGCGCGAGAAAGGCCGCTTGCCGCTTTTTGTACCGTTCAAGTCGATTCAGTTTGCACCACAGGACGAAACCGGCGCCGGCCAGACGAAAGAGACCCGCAAGCTCCAGTTGATGGAGCATATCGCTGGGCTGATCAGCGACGAGCACAGTGCCAACCCACTGCTCCGCATCCTTCTACGCTCGGGTCGCCTTTTGCTGGTGCTGGATGGTTTTGATGAACTTGGCAGCGGCATGGACGACCGCGACAAGGAATCTCATCTGGCCGACATCTCGGAACTGACGAAAGACGACAGCAAGCTCAAGATTATTCTGACGTCGCGCCGCGAATTTTTTGACTCGGCCATGTCCGAGGGCAAAGTGCTCGCGAAAGTTGGCAGACGCGACTTGTCGTTACGCTTCGAAATAATGAAGCTAACGGAATTCCGTCCCCACCATATCCAGAGACATTTGCGTAAAGCGCTGAACGACGATCATCAGGCGGATCGCTACTACGCGCGCATCAAGGATACGCCCGGATTGGAGACGTTGGTGGGTCGCCCGGTCGTCCTGGATATGGTGCTTGCGATTCTCCGGTCCGAAAAGTCGACGGGCACCCTTTCACTGTTCGAAATCTACTCGCACTGCACATCCCATTGGCTGGACGGCATCGCCAAGGATGACGCCGAACTAGACGGCGAGCTGCGACTGGCGCTGACCAGCGATCTTGCCTGGCACATGTATAAAAAGGGCTGGGATGAGGTTGCACGAGACAAACTGGCGGAGATGATCAGCAGCATTCGGCAGTTTGGCGACTGGCTCAAGGATATGGATCGCTTGTTGCGCCTGAAGATCAATCCCAGCGCTCGCACAGAGACCTTTCTGGTGCGCAATGGTGAGGGGGGCTACGCCTTTGCACATCGCTCATACATGGAGTATTTCGTCGCTCGCAAGCTGCTGTCGGAGATGGGCGCGGGACGGCCTGAGCTTTTGGGCGAAAAGCATGTCTCAGATGGTGTAGCGGCATTTCTGCTGGCCCACGGCGTCGACACAGCGCTGTTGCAAGGGTGGCTTCGTGATTCGGACTCTGGCGAATGGCTGGCCGGGAACATCTTGACGCTGCTCAAAGGCAGCAACGTGGACTTGCGTGGCATCGATCTGTCGGGGCTGGTCATTAAAAAGGCGAACCTGCGCCGCACCCCATTGCAGGGCGTGTCGTTTCGTGGGGCGAAACTGGACGGCGTGGTGCTTGCCGGTGCCGATTTGAGTGACGCGGATTGCCGCGACGCCCTGCTCAAAGACCTCAATCTCGGTGTAAAGTCGTCGGCAAAAACCATCTCCTGCTCCCCCACCAGCAACCTCGTCGCCTCGGCAAATCGAGACAACGAGATAATTCTGATCGATCTGGACAGTGATGCAGAGCCCTTCGTTCTCGGTGCCCACAAAGACTCAATCACCTGCGTCAGATTTAGCGAAGACGGCAAGCGGCTGGCCAGCGTCGGCTTCGACAAGCAGTTGATTGTCTGGGATGTAGAGCGTCGGCAACCGTTGCAAACTTTTCAAACAGAAACCAGTTCACCTTACGCAACGGCCATTATGGACGACTACGACGTGGTGATGGCGGCCGGGCTGGACACAAAAGTGTACGCTTGGGCCTTGGCAGATCGTCGCGATCTTGGTTCGCGCAAAGCGCATGCCAAGACCGTGTATTGCATTGCCACGTGTGTCACGCGTGATTCGCAAGACGACTGGGAGCGAGGCTTGTTCGCGACCGCTTCATTCGACGAGACCGTAACGGTGTGGAATTTGACCAGCCCGAGCGTCGGTTTTCGCGTACCCGAGGTCGTTACTTTGAAGGCGCACCAGGACCTGGTAAACGGCGTCGCATTTACGCCGGACGGCGAACAGATTGTTAGCGCCGACAATTTGGGCAAGCTTGTTGTACACCGCTATATCGACGACAGCTGGGAATTTGATGTTGAAATATCGGCACACGACACGCAGATTTGGTGCGTGCAGGTGAGTCCCGACGGCAAGCTGGCCGCGACCTCATCCACCGACGGCGCGATTGCCGTCTGGTCAACGAGCGACTGGACTGAGAAGATGCGTCTGCCCGGACACGATAGCGCTGCCTGGGGCGTCGATTTTGATGCGAGCTCAACCCGGCTGGTGAGTTGTTCACTCGACGCCACAATCAGGGTCTGGGATCTGGACAAGCAAACCCAGACTCGAAGTATTTTCGTTGGAAAACTGCGTGATCCTGGCTTTACCTGCAACGGCATGAAGATTGGTGGCTCCCGAGGGCTTAGCGCATTACAAAGCATGCTGCTGCTCGAGCTGGGCGCAGACGATACTGTGAAGGAGAATTAGGATCGTGCAAAACACACGCCAGGCAACCCGTGTCTCGATTATTGGACTCGGCCTGATTGGTGGCTCCATTGCCGCAGCTCTACGTGAGCGCGGCGGCTGGCACGTCACGGGCTTTGATTGTGTGTCGGACAATCGCAAACACGCGCTCGACAGTGAGATCATTGACGAGTGGGCTGATGACCTGGAAACGGCGTGCCGGAATGCGGAACTCATTATATTAGCCACGCCCGTCTCCGTGATACTTGCGGACCTCAAGACGCTGGCGCACCAGGCGCCGGATGGGGCCACAATTATGGATGTCGGCAGCACCAAGCGTGAGGTCAATGAGGCGATGAATGCCCTGCCCGATCGCCTGCGCGCCATCGGCGGCCACCCCATGGCCGGCAAGCGGACAGCGGGGGTCGCTGGCGCCACCAGTGAGTTATTCAATGGCCGCAAGTTCGTATTGGTGCCCAATCAACGGACCGACGCGAGGGCTCTCGATATCGCTCGGCGCGTGGTCAAAGATATTAGCGCCATTGGCGTTGAGATGGATGCCGAGATGCACGATCAAACGGTCGCGATGATCAGTCACGTGCCGCATTATCTGTCCGTCGCGCTGCTGCGCGCGACCCAAAAAATCGATGGTGATGAAACCTGGCACCTGGCCGCCGGCGGCTTTCGATCAACAACGTCCATGGCGACGGACAACCAGGCCATGTGGCGCGATATCGGGGTAAGCAACGGCGACTGCATCGCGCAGGCGCTCAAGCACCTTTCAAACGAGTTGCAGACAATGGCCGAAGTCCTGGCATCGAAAGACAGCGAGGCGATTGCCCAATTGCTGCGCGACGCAGCACAACTCTATGGCGAGCGCCTGACTTAGAGCCAGCCTACACAGCCACAATTCGTACGCACCGGGGAGCGATAGCCATCGACGCTGACAGCAAACAAGAAGCATCCACGAAGACCTATGCATTCCGTCCGCCGGCGCCCGTTTTGTCTGTATCTATTACCGGTCATCGTGACCTGGGCCGAGACGCCAGCAATGATCACATTGGCAACACGATCGCGCGTG
>CAYGSQ010000293.1:4894-5228 GCA_964352435.1 uncultured Gammaproteobacteria bacterium
GCGTATACATGAACGCGCCCAGAGCGTAGCGCCCGATACGCAGTGCCGCTTCTTGTCAGCGCTGGCCACCGGCGCCGATCAGATTGGCGCGCAGGCCGCGCTGTCCGACACTGCACATGCCGGGGACTCGAGGCCATGGTTACTGCACGCGATCTTGCCGTTCGCAAAGCCTGACTACGCCAAGGGGCTAGATGACGGGCTGGCCAGGTCCGAAGAATCAAACGGCGAACCAACCAGCGCCGCACGTTTTTCTGAACTGCTTGAGCGCGCGGATCGGGTCTTCGAGCTCGCTGACTGGCGAACCGACAAGCCGGACGACGCCGAAGCTCAATAT
>CAYGSQ010000294.1:0-5226 GCA_964352435.1 uncultured Gammaproteobacteria bacterium
TCGTAGAACTGGCGATTCGCGAAGGTGACTACGTCAAGCGCGGGACGCCTATTTTGCGTTTACAGTCGTACGCCGACGTGTGGGTCATTGCACGCATTCCAGAGCAGGATCTGTCGCTGATCGATACCGGACTGGATGCGCTGTTGAGCTTTCCCAGCGCACCCGATGCGCCGGCACAAGGCGTAATCGACTATGTGTACCCCACCATCGACCCGCAAACACGTACCGGTGAAGTGCGCATCGAGGTGGACAACACGACGGGGCGTTTGCGTCCCGGCGCCTATGCCGACATTACACTGCAGGTGGGTCGTGGCAAGCGCCTTGCCGTGCCCACCGAGGCAGTCCTGCACGACAGTCGCGGCGCGCACGTCATCGTTGCACTGGGCAACGGGCGCTTCGCCCCGCGCAGTATCGTGGCAGGCGTAGACAACGGCGAACAAACGGAGGTTATCGAGGGCTTGAAACGTGGTGAACAGGTGGTAGCAAGCGGCCAGTTCATGCTCGACAGTGAAGTGAAGTTGCAAGAAGGCCTCGGCAAGCTGCAACCGCATGCCGGGCACTAGGAAACGAATGTCATGACGCCCAACGATCCACTTGCAAGCCGCGATCCGTCGCAGTCGTTCGTCGCCCGCGTCATTGACGCATCGGTGGCAAACCCGCTCATCGTGTTGGTGCTCGCCGCCGTGCTTGCACTCGCCGGGTGGCGCGCAGTCAACACCATCGCGCTCGATGCGGTGCCTGATCTCACCGACACGCAAGTCATCATTCGCACCGACTTTCCCGGACAAAGCCCCCAGATCGTAGAAGACCTGGTGACCTATCCACTTTCAACCGGCCTCCTCGGCCTGCCCAAAACCAAGGACGTGCGCGGCTCGTCCATGTTTGGTACCAGCTTCGTCTACGTCATATTTGATGACGATGTCGATCAGTACTGGGCGCGTGCGCGGGTAGTCGAAGCGCTGTCGCGCCTTGGCAGCACACTGCCAGCAGGCGCCACCCCGCAAATCGGCCCCGACGCTACGGGCGTCGGCTGGGTTTACCAGTACGCGCTGGTGGATCGTTCCGGCACGCTCGATCTGGCGCAGCTGCGCTCGTTGCAGGACTGGTTTTTGAAACTCGAACTGGCCGGTGTCGACGGCGTGGCAGAAGTCGCCACCGTCGGCGGCTTTGTACGCGAGTACCAGGTTCTGATTGATCCAAATTTGTTGCGCGCGTTCGACGTATCGTTGCGCCGGGTCACGGAGACCATACGCGCGGCGTCCAGCGAAGTGGGCGGCCGCGTATTAGAGCAAGGCGAGAGCGAATATGTCATTCGTTCATCAGGCTACATCGAGAAACGCGCGGATCTTGAGCAGGTCGTCGTCTATGCCAACGACGGCACGCCGGTTCTGTTGCGCGACGTGGCACGCGTCGTCGAAGGGCCCGCACTGCGTCGCGGAATCGTCGAGCTTAACGGCACGGGCGAAACGGTTGCGGGCATCGTGGTGATGCGCGACGGGGAAAATGCACTGCGCGTCATCAAACGCGTCAAAGCCAAACTGGCCCAGCTGCAACGCGGCCTCCCGCATGGCGTCGAACTGGTAACGGTCTACGACCGGGCGCCGCTCATCGAAGGCGCCGTGCAATATCTGACGCGCAAGCTCATCGAAGAGGGGTTGACGGTTGTGTTAGTCGTCGCCGTATTCCTGCTCCATCTGCGCGCCTCTTTGGTCGCCGTGATCACCCTGCCGCTCGGCATACTCGGTGCATTTTTAGTCATGAAATGGCAGGGTATTCCTGCCAACATCATGTCGCTTGGCGGTATCGCCATTGCGATTGGCGCCATGGTGGATGCGGCCATCGTGTTGGTGGAAAACGCGAGTCGCCGCCTCGCCTTGTTGGATGACGGCGCCAACCTCGCGACACGCCGGCAGACAATTATTGAGGCAACCCGTGAGGTCGGACCGAGCGTCTTTTTCTCGTTGTTGATTATTACCGTGTCGTTCGTGCCGGTGTTCGCGCTGACCGGAGAAAGCTATCGCCTGTTTGCGCCGCTTGCCTTCACCAAGACCTATGCCATGGCGTTCGCGGCGCTATTGTCCATTACGCTGGTGCCGGTCTTGATGATCTACCTGATGCGCGGACGTATGCGTTCGGACATGCAACATCCACTCAACGCATTGTTCGTGAGACTTTACAAACCGCTGCTGGCGCTCACGCTCCGGTTTCGAAAAACCACGCTGCTGATTGCCGCCGTCGTGTTGGCAAGTGCCCTGGTGCCCGCGCAAAAGCTGGGCTCTGAGTTCATGCCCGCAATGTACGAGGGCGAACTGCTCTACATGCCGACCACCCTGCCCGGCGTATCGTCAACCAAGATGCGCGAGGTCCTTGGGCAGACAAACCGCATTATTATGGGCGTCCCGGAGGTAGCACAGGTCTTCGGCAAAGCGGGACGCGCCGATACCGCCACCGACCCGGCGCCTTTGACCATGATCGAAAGCTGGATTGAGCTCAAACCCAAACACACCTGGCGCCCCGGTGTTACGGCGGACAGTATCGTCGCCGAACTCGACGCGCGCCTGCAGATACCTGGACTGGTCAATTCATGGGGCTATCCAATTCGCATTCGGATGGACATGGTGTCCACCGGCATTCGTACGCCACTGGGCGTCAAGGTCACCGGCGACAGCCTCGAAGAACTTGCCCGGCTGGCGCAAGAAATTGAGCAGGTGGTTGCACAGATCCCGGGAACACGTTCGGCGTTCGCCGATCGCGTCCTTGGCGGCAAGTACCTGCAAATCAATCCCGACCGATCCGAGCTCGCCCGCCGCAATATCGACATGGGTGTTTTTCAGTCGGTGGTACAAACCGCGCTGGGCGGCATGCGCCTGGCAGAAAGCGTGAAAGGCCGCGAACGCTACGCCATCATGCTGCGCTACGACCGACCCTTTCGTGAAAGCGTGGACGATCTGCAGAATATTCTGGTGCCAACACCGATCGGCGCACACATACCGCTGGGCGAAGTGGCGAGCATCGTCTACACCGAGGGCCCACCGATGATCCGCTCAGAAAACGCGCGACTCACCGGCTGGGTCTTTATCGACATCGCCGGCCGCGATATCGGCAGCTATGTGCGCGCGGCACAATCGGCCATCGCCGAGCGCATTGCACTACCGCCGGGTTACGCGGTTGCGTTTGCCGGGCAGTTCGAACAATTCGAGGAGGCTCGCACACAGTTGGTGTGGACGGTACCGGCAGTCTTGGCCGTGGTTTTTCTATTGTTGCTTATTCACTTCGGGCGGCTGGATCGCACGCTGATCATTCTCTTTACGCTGCCATTTGGTTTGGTGGGCGCACTGTGGGCCGTCTGGCTTGCAGACTACAACTTCTCGGTCGCGGTCGCCGTGGGCATGGTGGCGCTGGGCGGCATTGCCATCGAAACTGCGATCATCATGCTGCTTTATATCGACGCGCAGGTGCGCGACGCGCAGCCAGTCTCGGCCGCCAGCCTGCATGACGCCATTATCGCGGGTGCCGCGCTGCGCATCCGGCCGAAACTGATGACGGTCCTCACCATCGTCGCCGGATTGACGCCCATTTTTCTAAGCGACGGCCTTGGAGCAGACGTTATGCGCCGCATTGCGCTACCGATGTTGGGTGGCATGGTGTCGACGCTTTTCCTGACCCTGCTCATCGTGCCGGTCGTTTATGCCATGTGGGTGGGTCGCCGGTTCGATTAGCGCCCGAACAAACTGGCTGCCCGCGACCTATTCGGCCTGATAGAGCGCATCGCGCAGATAGGCGGGCGCCGTGAGGGTAGGCACCTCTTCCTCAGTGAAAAACCTGAGTAAGGAATCGCGCTGGTCGAGCGCGTCACGGTAGCCCAATTCGATCAGCTCCTTGGTGTAGGCACTCTCGAACAACAGGTAACTGATCAACTGCGAGCCACTGGCATTCAGAGCCCCGGTGCCGCGCAGCAGCGCCCGCACGGGTCGCGGAAACGCATCGGCGTGGCGCGCCGCAATTTCGCGAATGTCGAGGCTTGGCACAATCAGATGCAGGTCCACTGGCTTGAGGTGTCGCGAGGTGTCGGAATCGAGCACCGGACCACTGCACGCCAGCAGATGGTTAACCCGCATGACGCGCTCGAGATCCGAATAAAGCCCATCAAGGAAGACGGTATCGAGTAGATAACCGGCAATTTCACCGAACCCTGGAGCCGGCCCGGGATCACTTGTCGGTACCGGCCGCGGTCGCTCGTCACGCACACCAATGACGAGCAGCCGATCCGCACCAAGATGCAGGGCCGGACTGAGTGGCGTCGCTTCACGTAGCGCGCCGTCACCAAAATGTTCGTTGCCCACGCGCGCGGTGGGAAACACAAACGGCACGGCCACGGAGGCCATCAAATGATCAACCGTCAATCGTTGCGCCACGCCTTCACGACGCGTTCGTGACCACGGTGAAAGGTCGCTGCGCCCTTCAAAAAAAGACACCGCTTTTGCGCGACCAAAGCCCGACACAGTCACGGCTACGGCGTCAAGCACGCCTGCATCAATCGCCCGACCGATCTCAGCAAAGTTCAAATTGTGCGCAAGGAGATCGCGCAAAGGCGCATTGTCGAGCAGGGATTTGGGGTTAGCGGGCCCAAGCCCACCCAGCGTCAGCGCGGCGAGCCAACGAAAACCTGCACGAATGATATGACCGGCGTCGCAGCGGTACACTTGCGCGCAACGAAACCCGGCCCACACCCGCTCCAGGTCGTCGATGCCGCGCGCAAACTGCAGCGCATTGTTCGCCAGAACCGCCGCGTTGATGGCGCCAACGGACGTACCACTGATAACCGGGAATGGATGCGCCGCACCGCGCGGCAGAATTTCTTCAATGCCCTTGAGCACGCCAGCCTGATACGCGCCGCGTGCGCCACCACCCGGCAATACCAGCCCAATAGTTGCATCGGTCGTCATGCGCTTACGGTTACACCCGTTTGCCGCAGTCGCTTGATCGCGTCATCGAGACCGCGCAGCGTCATGGGATACATGCGCTGCTCCACCAGCTCCCGCACAATTTTAACTGAAGGTGTATACGACCAGGTTTGCTCCGCCTCGGGGTTGAGCCAGATCGTATTCGGAAAAGCCGCCAGTAGTCGCTGGAACCACACCAGTCCCGCCTCTTCGTTGAAGTGTTCCACACTGCCACCTGGCTGGGTGATTTCGTACGGGCTCATCGTCGCATCACCGACTACAA
>CAYGSQ010000295.1:0-4367 GCA_964352435.1 uncultured Gammaproteobacteria bacterium
CCCTGAGGCTGGACGGCAAAATACAAATGCACTTCTCGCGGGCTCGTTTGGGAGACGTAGTGGGCGAGGCCTTGTTGTTCAAGTGCCGTGCGCCCGCCGACGAACATTTGTGACCTCAGCAAAGCCTGGAGCGAGATAACGACGTGCTGCCAGAGTAGCTCGCCCGCGGGCCGACGATAGATACCTCGCGCAGGCTGTTCCAACCAGCCACTGGCGACATATTTTTGAAGCAGGGCGCCGGAGTAATTGTGCTCGTTGAGCCAGGCAGCAGTAACCACTAAGCCCGTTGGCAACAATCGTTGAAGGCGGTTTATTTTTTCGCCATTTTTATAACTCATGGTTATGAAAGTAGCAAATATATAAACTAATTGCGAGTTTACGGATCGGTGATTAAATATACTTAGGGTATATAAATCAATTATATGGAAAACCTTAACTGGTTAACATCCAACAGTTGAGCTACCTCCTGCTGAACGTCTGTCTCAACCAGTGGCTGACGGGGAATCTTACTCAACTGTTAGTGGGCCAGGCGTCGTTCTTGTTCATCCATGGCCGATGTTCATAATTATTGAACATGCGTGTTTTGTGAACGAGCCGCTCCTGGAGAAGCTCACGGGCAATCGCTTTTTTCTGCGCCCGCCCGATACGGAACGCATCCGCTAAAACCAACAGCTCGTAAGACACAACGGGGCCGATGTTCGTTGTTCGCGAACAGAGAACGAATTACGGGGCCTACTGCGCGTTCGTCAAGCGACCTGTTCCAGCGAGCGATCCATGGCTTTTCTGCCAACCAGCCACCCGATAGGCGTCGGCGCAAAAACCACCAGAAAATCGCGCAACATCAAAAAAACCAGGCGATTTGAACGACCGCAAACCAAAAAAACTGAATAAATTTCTGCGGAACAATTACGGACCACCTACAAATCGCACCCACTTACCCAAAACAAAGCTAACCTATTGCTACAGAACAATATTATCCAACTGTTCCGCACCCACCCCAATACAATAAAATCAATAACCTATTGATTTTTAAGCAATTGAAAATCCGCGTGTCGGTGGTTCGATTCCGCCCCTGGCCACCATTATTCAAGGGTCCAGGCGATTCAGAATACTTGGGTGTTTTTGGGCCACCCGGAGCAATGTTCTTGCCGGGCCTCGTGGTTTGCGTCGTCCTTGCTCCCAATCCTGGATGGCGTCGACGGACACGTTGAGAAGTGACGCGAATTCCTTTTGGGTCATTTCTAAAGAATAGCGGGCGGAGATGGCCAAGAGTTGCTCCGGCGAGTATTCGCGTGACTTTTTGTCCGCCTTCATCTGCTTGACTGCCTTTAGAAGTTCGGCTCCCTCTGGCTTCATTTTTTTGGGCTTAGTCATTTTCGATCGTCTCTTTGATCATTTTTAGCTCGTGGGCTGGAATGGTGGATCTGTCGCTTTTTGCATAAATGGTAAGTAGCCAGATTTCTCCTGCTGAAAAACGGCTGAAATAGACTACTCTGACGCCCCCGCTCTTGCTCGCACCATCGCGTGACCAGCGTACTCTTCGGATTCCACCTGACGCGCTGACGACTGAACCGGCCGTTGGGTTCTGTGCGATGAAGGCGGCGAAAGCTTCTTGTTCCTCGTTGGTTAAGATTCTTGCAGCGCGTTTCGCGAAGACTGGCGTTTCGATTACCGTGAACATGATTGTATGGATACGGCAATGCCGTATCAAACAGAATGCACAAATTGATGGATCTTGGGCAGAAATGGTGCGGCAGGTGAATGTGACGCAGTGGGTTGCCGTGCGGAATGAAGTCACTGCCCAAGCCACGACGTTCTTTCTCGTACCAGATTACCGTTTTTTCAATGTCTTGTTCTGCTTCCGGCTGGTAACGAATGGCTTAGGTCATTCAGCAAGCTTGGCGCGCAAGCGGTCGTGAACCTCGTTTGCTGGTGTGCCAGGATGCGGTTCGTCGCGATAGCGCGCTAACCGCCGATCCAGCTCGACCCGCTGGGCTTGGGTTACGGGCATTGCATCAGGATGGTCTCGCAAAAGGGAGTCCCACACCTCTTCCACGAGGTGCGCCTGTTCTTTTGGATCAAGCGCGAGAATTTGTTGCAGCAGCTGATCAGTCATAAAATTAGCGTAGCACCCAAATCTGGCGGTGGCGAGATCGTGATTCGCTGCAATAAGCAGACTATTAGCCGAACTGTGTATTCCACGCACGCCCTAACGCAAAAAATCCAGTAAGTTATTGATTGTTAGACCATTGATCATTCTTGGTTCGTGGGTGGGGATGGTCGATGTGTCGCTTTTCCCGTAGAGAGTCGGACTGCGCAGTCCTTCGCGGACCACAGCTTGAAAAGCACGACCGAATGATGCTATATAACTGACTGGTCAGTTACATAAGTCTGCCTGATGAAACGAGCTCGCACAGCAAAAGCCAAACAAGAACGCCGCCAGCTGCTCCTGCGGGCGGCGCTTGATGAGCTGTATGAAAAGGGTTTCACGGCGGCCCGCACCGATGACATAGCCGAACGCGCCGGGCTTTCAAAAGGCACCCTCTATCTCTACTTCAAATCCAAAGAAGACCTCTTCATTGCTCTGATCGAGAGCCTGACCAGCGACAAGCTCAACCAGATCGAACTCATGGCGCAGCAGATGCCCTCACTCGATCAGGCACTGTCGGCGTTTGGAAAATTTGCGCCAACCCTGATCCGCGAGTCTGACCTGCCACGGTTGATGAAAGTCCTGATCGGCGAGTCCCAGACCTTTCCCCACATCGTTGCCAACTATCGCAAGCACACGCTCGAACGCGTACTGGCCGCAATCCAAACCATGCTGACCCATGCGCAGGCACGTGGTGAAATCGACATCGACGATCCAAAACTCACCGCAAGGTTGGTCATCGCACCGGTGGTGCTGTCTGGCATTTGGCAGGCTGTTTTTGCCGGGACCGATACCGAGCCTGTAGATCTCGAAGCGCTGTTCGACATTCATATCCGCTTTCTTCTTAAAGCAATGAAGCCTGGAGATTAATGTGCCTAACGTACGCATCCTTTTACTTACGATTGGCTGCCTCCTTGGCACTGCCTGCACCGACACGCCGAACGTGCAGACACACGTGGGCTATGTCGAGGCCGACTGGATTTATGTCGCCGCGCCCCAATCGGGTTGGTTGACCGCGCGAGCTGTGGAGGAGGGCGATCACGTGACCGTGGGACAGCTACTCTTTGAACTCGATAGCGAAAAAGAAAAGGCGGGTCTCGCAGAAATCGACGGTCGCATCGAACAGTCGTTGGCTGAGGCGCGCAATGTAGCAACTGGTGCGCGCCCGACTGAAATTCGGGCCCTTGAAGCACTTCTGGCCGAAGCGAACGCGCGTTTGGCGCAATCTGTTTCTGAGCGCGATCGTATCCTCGCGCTGATAGAGCGCGGCCTCGAGACGCCTAACCGGGCCGAACAGGTGATCGCCAACGCGCTGGTCTTTGAAGCCGCCGTGGCCGCGGCGCAGGAGAACATCAATGTCGCGCGTCTTGCCGGGCGCGCAGGCACAAGAGACGCGGCGCAAGCAAAAGTCGCGACGGCGCGTGCTGAGCGCGCCAGTGCCCAAATCAATCTCGACGAGCGCACTGTACGATCGAGAGCCGATGGCAAAGTGGAAGATGTGTTTCAGCACCCGGGCGAGTTCGTAACCGTCGGCAGTCCGGTTCTGGCGTTGCTTCGCCAGGATGGGCTCAAGATCAGGTTCTTCGTTACCCAGGCCGAACTCCCGGAACTGGTGATCGGCAAGGTTGTGAAGGTGACCGCCGACGGAAAACCGGCTGCCACCAACGCGGTCGTGTCCTATATCGCCACTGAAGCGGAGTTTACGCCGCCGGTGATTTATAGCCGCGAGGCGCGCGACAAGCTTGTGTTTTTGATCGAAGCGACCCTGCCGGCCGCGACAGGCTTTCACCCCGGTTTGCCGGTCGATGTGGATTGGACCTGACTCATGTCGACCGACCTTGTGATTGACGTTAAGGGCCTGGTCAAACGCTTCGGCCAAAAGACCGCCGTCAATGGTGTCGATATCCAGATGCCGGGTGGTCAGGTGTGGGGGTTCCTTGGGCCAAACGGCTCCGGCAAGACCACCACCATCCGCATGATCTGCGGCTTGCTCAAACCCAACGAAGGATCCGGCACCTGTCTTGGTTTCGATATCCGCAAGGACGCCAGCGAAATCAAATCCCGCACTGGCTACATGACGCAGAAGTTTTCGTTCTGGCAGAACCTGACCATTCGCGAAAACATGGAGTTTGTCGGGCGGCTCTATCAGCTACCAAACCTGAAAACCGTGGTCGATGAGACCTTGGAAGGCCTGGGTCTGCACCATCGGCAAAACCAA
>CAYGSQ010000295.1:4377-5205 GCA_964352435.1 uncultured Gammaproteobacteria bacterium
ACGCATGGCACTGGCCGCGCTTACGATGCACGAACCTCGCCTGCTGCTGTTCGACGAGCCGACGGCGGGGGTCGACCCGCAGGCCCGGCGTGATTTCTGGGACGAAATTCACCACCTCACCACGAACAAAGGTGTCACCGCGCTGGTGTCGACGCACTACATGGACGAGGCCGAGCGCTGCGACAAAATCGTCTACCTGGCCAACGGCGAGAAGCTAACCGAAGGCACGGTTCAACGCATCATCGCGGACTCGGGGTTGACCACCTTCCGTGCCGAAGGCGAGGGCGTGCGTCAGATGGCCACCGCCCTGGAGCACTGCGCTGGCGTCGAACATGTCGCCTATTTCGGTTCGGCGCTGCACGTCAGCGGCCGCGATCGCGATCTGGTTGCACAGGCCATTGCGGAGGCCGGCAGCGAGCAGGT
Source organism: uncultured Gammaproteobacteria bacterium (assembly GCA_964352435.1). Classification (GTDB taxonomy): domain Bacteria; phylum Pseudomonadota; class Gammaproteobacteria; order Steroidobacterales; family JBCCMA01; genus JBCCMA01. Next base: position 4,801 of record CAYGSQ010000295.1, read on the forward strand.
GGACTGGCAAGAGGTGCGACCGACCCTTGAAGATGCGTTTATCGCGCTGACCGAACGCGCGGGCATTGATCCCCGGTATGCGGCATGACAAAGCGATTTGGACTATTCGTTCGGATCTGGGCCGTGTTTGTCAAAGAGCTGACCGAGACCAGGCGTGATCGCTTGACGTTCGCCATGATGTTTGGCGTGCCCATCATGCAGCTCTTGCTGTTTGGTTACGCGATCAACACCGACCCCAAAAAACTGCCGACCGCGGTTTACGCAGAAGAGCAAAGCCCGCTGGTCCGCAGCTTGCTCCAGGGCATGCAGACGTCAAGCTACTTCGATTTTGTACTGCAGACAAAAGACCCGCGGGAATCCGAGGCGCTGCTTGCGAGCGGCAAGGTTGCGTTCGTCGTGTCGTTC
>CAYGSQ010000296.1:0-5201 GCA_964352435.1 uncultured Gammaproteobacteria bacterium
CGCCTGTTAAGTCGGCCCGCCGACCCGGCGCGCACGCTCAATGAGTATTGTGCCGGGCCAGCGCTATGCCAGCGCAACGGAACATGATCTGGGTTTAGGCATCGCCATTGAAGTAGAGGGCCGCCGTGTCACCGTTCTGTTTCCGGCGGCGGAAGAACGGCGCGTCTACGCAATCGATACATCCCCGCTCAATCGCATTCGCTATACGCCGGGCGACCGCGTACAGGATGTCAATGAACGTACGCTGCGGATTGGCGAGGTCATCGAAAAAGATGGCCTGATGATTTACCGCTGCTCGGACGAGAACGGCGAGCCGGTCGTACTCCCGGAAATGGATCTCAGTGCCTTCGCCCAATTCACAACGCCTGTACAGCGACTGACCACCGCGCAAGTGGACCCGGTCGCGGCCTACCGACTGCGCCAACAAGCGGTCTTGCACACCGACAAGCTGCAGCGTTCGCGCGCGCGCGGCCTCATCGGACCACGCGTATCCCTGCTGCCGCACCAGTTGCACATCGCAGATACCGTCGCCAACCGTTTCGCCCCGCGAGTGCTGCTTGCGGATGAAGTAGGCCTGGGCAAAACAATTGAAGCGGGCATGATTGTCCATCATCAGCTGGAGACCGGCCGCGCGCGTCGCGTGCTGATTCTGGTACCCGACAGTCTCGTCTATCAGTGGCTGGTCGAGATGCTGCGCCGATTCAATTTAAGTTTTGCGCTGTTTGATCTTGACCGCTTTGAAGCGTTGCGCGAAGAAGGCATCGACAACCCATTTGAGGCAGAGCAGCGTGTACTGTGTTCGTTAAGTCTGCTGGCCGACAATCCGCAATTGCAGGCCGCGGCCGTCGCGGCAAACTGGGACCTGCTGATCGTGGACGAGGCCCATCATCTGGTGTGGTCACAAGGTCAGGACGAAGACTTGAGCCCGGAGCAACTCAGCTATCAGTGCGTCGAGCAGCTGGCCCAGGTGTGCGCCGGCCTGCTGCTGCTTACGGCAACGCCGGAGCAGCTTGGCATGCAAAGTCATTTTGCGCGCCTGCGCTTACTCGACCCGGCACGCTTCTACGACCTTGCAACGTTCACGGCCGAGCAAGAGCAGTTCCAGGAACTCAATCAACACATCGCACCGCTGCTGGAACCGGACCACGCGCTCAGTGACGCGGAGTGCGCAGTGTTTTCCAACTACGTTGCTCGCCCCGTCGCGAGTGATCTCACACCCACGCAGCGGCGCGAGCTGCTGCGCGAACTGCTTGATCGACACGGCACCGGCCGCGTCCTGTTTCGCAATACGCGCGCGGCCGTCCCCGATTTCCCAACACGGAAAGTTCAGACATTTGAACTGCCGTGTCCCGAAATCTACGCCACGCCACCAGCCAATCTTGAAGAAGCGCTGTACCCGGAGTCTGTGTTTGCCGACGATGACACGTCGTGGTTGCGCAACGACCCGCGCGTAAGCTGGCTGGTTGAGACACTAAAGAAAAAACGCGCACAGAAAATGCTGGTGATCTGCCATCGCATGGCCACGGCCAAGGCGCTGGACGAACACCTGACATTGCGCGAGGGTCTGCGCAGCACGTCATTTTACGAAGGCCTTAGTCTACTTGAGCGTGATCGTGCGGCCGCCTATTTTGCGGAAGGTCAGGACGACGGCGGCGGCGCACAGGTATTGGTGTGCTCGGAAATTGGCAGTGAAGGGCGCAATTTTCAGTTTGCCCATCACTTGGTGTTGTTCGATGTACCGCTGATACCAGATCTTCTGGAACAGCGTATCGGTCGTCTTGACCGCATCGGTCAGAGCGAGACCATCCAGATTCATGTGCCCTACATTGCACACACCGCAGGGCATCGGTTGTTGCGCTGGCAGCACGAGGGACTCAATGCGCTGGCCAGCAGCGTGCGCGGCGCGCAGTCGGTCTACGGCGAATTTCGCGACGCATTACATGGTTGCCTGCTCGACGCGGATGAAAAAGCGTTGGACAAATTGATCGCAGCGACGCAGCAGCGCGCAACGGCGGTCACCGACACGTTGCGCAAGGGGCGCGACCGGCTTATCGAACTCAATTCCTGTGATGCCGATAACGCCGCGAGCGTTATCCAGGCACTGGAAGAACACGAAGCCGATCCACTTTTGCCCGAGTTCCTGAGCGCTACCTTCGACCACTACGGCGTGGATCAGGAAGACGAATCTGAACATACAATTATTTTGCGTCCCAGCGAGCGTTTGACCGGCCACTTCCCGGGCCTGACAGACGATGGCCTCACCGCGACTTTTGATCGCGACACGGCACTGGCGCGCGAGGACATGCACTACATGACCTGGGAGCACCCGATCGCGAAAGAAGCACTGGCGATGACCGTGCAAAGCGATGTGGGCAATGCCGCACTCAACACAATTTCGCTGCGCGCCTTACCCAAAGGGACGCTGCTGCTTGAGGCCTGGTTTACAATCGCCGTTGTCGCGCCCGCCCATTTGCAAATCGAACGTTACCTGTCATTGACGCCCACGCGCGTACTGATGACCGCCAACGGCAAAGATGTCAGCGTGACGCTCGACGCGCCGCGGCTGGACGCTTTGTGCAAAGACGTGGATCGCAAAACGGCGCGCGCAGTTCTCAAGCAGGTACGTGAACCATTGGGCGAGATGATTGAACATGCGAAGGCTGCGGCAGAAACACAGCGCGCCACCCTGACAACGCAGGCAGGTGAACGCATGCAGAGCGCACTCGGCGCCGAACGCGACCGACTGACGGCACTCGCCGTACTCAATCCCAACGTACGCGCCGACGAAATAGAACATCTTGGCGATGTCATCGAACAAAGCGCCCGGCACATCGAACGCGCACAAATGCGGCTCGACGCGTTGCGCCTTATCGTCAATACCTGATCAGAACAGACCCGCGTCCAGCCCCGCGGCAACGGTTGCGCCAAGGTCCTCACACGACGCCAGCCACGCGGCATCGTAGGTGCCCGTCATAATCAGCGGTGTTTGCACAGCACGCCAGCGTAAACCGGTCACGATGCGCTCCACGCTGTCGCGGGCGCCGTGGCCGTCCTGCCCGCCTTTGACAAACAACGCATAGGGCAAGCCCTGTGTGTGCTCCAGACAGGGGTAATAAATGCGCTCGAAAAAATCCTTCAGCGCGCCGTTCATGTAACCGAAGTTCTCAGTCGTGCCGAGAATAATCGCGCCGCTTGCCAGTACGTCGTCCGGCGTTGCATCGAACGCACTGCGCACAATGAGCGAGTCGTGCGTATCATGCGCGGCGCGCGCACCGACGGCCACGGCATCCCGCAAACGGCGCACATTGGGCGACGGGCAATGACAGACAATCAGAACTGGTTTCACAACGTCCTCCGTAATCAGGCCGCAGTGTAGCAGCCACGCATCAGGGCCAGCGTCGGTGCGATAGGCTACACTCTCAGGCATGCGACACCTGTTACCTATCCTGTTTTCTTCGTTTGTTCTGCTTGCGGCCTGTCACGGGCCGATCGAGCGTCCAACCTCTGAGCCCACGCGTGATATCGCGACCGCGCCGAGCGCCGGTGTTGCGTATGCGATCGACCCGGCCTCCTCCTGGCTGCACGTACGCGTATACAAAACGGGACGCCTCGCCCGCTTCGGCCACAACCATGTCATATCGTCACACGCTATCGACGGCACCGTGATGCTGACCGAAGACCCGGCGAACTCGTCACTGACCCTGCAATTGCCACTTGCCTCCTTCGTGGTCGACGATCCACGTTGGCGCGCGCACAACGGGGATGATTTCCCCGGCGAGATCAATGACCGCGACCGCGAGGGAACGCGGGCCAATATGCTGTCGGAAAAATTACTGAACGCGGCCAACCACCCGGTCCTGCACATCAGCAGCACGGCAATTGAGCGGCATGCAGGCGGGCTGGCTGTTCAGGCGCAGGTTGCGCTGGCCGGCACCGTCAAACCGCTCACTTTTCCAGTCTCTGTCACGGTCGAAAACGGTATTGTGCGCGCGTCCGGCGAGCTGACCGTCACGCACGAACAACTTGGCCTGGCACCCTTTAGCGCCCTGTTAGGCGCACTCAAGGTCGCCGACGAAATCGGCCTGAGCTATCATCTGACCGCACAACAAGTAGAGCCATCAACGTGACCGACACCACGCGAGAGTTTGACGTCGTTCTGCTGGGCGCCACCGGCTTCACCGGCCAGCTCGTCGCCCAACATCTAATGACCCACTATGGTGAACAGGGCGATTTGCGCTGGGCTTTGGCCGGGCGCAGCGAAACCAAACTACGTCACGTTGCGGATGCGATTGGCGCCGAAGTACTGCCCACGCTGTTGGTCGACAGTCATGATGCACAGGCGGTGGCGGAATTGGCCCAGCGCACGCGCGTCGTGTGCACTACCGTGGGCCCGTATTCACTGCATGGCTCACCACTGGTCGCGGCCTGCGCCGCGCACGGCACGCACTATTGCGATCTGGCAGGCGAAGTCCACTGGATTGCCAATATGATCAAGACCCATCACGACCGCGCGGTCGACAGCGGTGCGCGCATCGTACCGTGCTGTGGCTTTGATTCAGTCCCGTCTGACCTGGGTGTGTGGTACCTGCAATCACAGGCCATTGAACGATTTGGCATGCCGTGCGAGCGCGTTAAATTTCGGCTCAAGGCGGCGCGCGGTGGCGCGAGCGGCGGTACGGTTGCCAGTCTCATGCAGGTCATCGAGGCGGCGCGCGGCGACCGCGAGATCGCGCGTTCGGTACGCCACCCCTACTCGTTCAATCCGCCGGACATGCAATCGGGACCTGACCGACCAGAACCCGTGTGGCCCAGGTATGACGAAGAGTTTGAGTCGTGGACCGCCCCGTTCGTTATGGGCGTCATCAATACCAAAGTCGTACGGCGCAGCAACGCCCTCTTAGAGCAGCTGTATGGCCAGGACTTCTCCTATCAGGAGGCCGTCCTGACCGGCGGTGGTCTGCCCGGTCGAGTCAAAGCCTATGCGATGGCCAGCGGCCTCAACGCATTGATGCTCGGCGCCGCCATCAAACCCACGCGCCACGTGCTCAAGGAATTTATACTGCCCAAGCCCGGGGCTGGCCCCAGCCGCGCACAGCGCGAGAACGGCTTTTTCAACATTGTCCTGCAAGGCACGACGGCCGACGGCGCAACGCTGCGCGCCGTGGTGACGGCCGATAAGGACCCGGGCTATGGCGCCACCA
>CAYGSQ010000297.1:0-5194 GCA_964352435.1 uncultured Gammaproteobacteria bacterium
GGCGGCGGCTTTGCGATTAGATATTGCACCGAGCGAGTTGACCACCGAACGTGGGGCGGTTGTGCTGCCGGACGGCACGCGCATTCCTTACCCGCAACTGGCCGTCGAGGCGGCAGCGATTGACCCGGTCACCGACGTGACCTTGCGCGATCCGTCAACCTGGCGCCTGCTCGGTCAACCGATGCAACGACTCGATATCGTGGGCAAATCGACCGGCACGCTGGATTTCGGCATTGATCTGTCGATGGACGGCATGGTCAATGCGACCGCGCGCTTCAATCCGCGTCAGGGCGGCGTGATGAATGGTTACGACGCAGGCGCCGCGACGTCGATGCCCGGGGTCAAGAAAATTGTACCGGTGACCAACGGCATGGCTGTTGTCGCCGACAACACGTGGAATGCGTTTCAGGCCGCGAATGCCATCGAGTTTGACTGGGGGCCGGCACCCTATCCGGCTGAGCAGGCCCAGCACTGGGAGGAAGTGGCGGCGTCTTTTACGCCGGATCGGCTGGACAAGACCTGGCGTGACGAGGGCGACGTCGCTGCCGCACTGGCGCAAGGCGATACGCTCAGTGCCGAGTATCGCGCGCCCTATGTCGCGCACGCGCCGCTTGAACCGATCAGTGCACTGGTGCGTGTGACCGACGACCGGGTCGATATCTGGGTTGGGCATCAGTTTCCGCGTTTTGCACAGAAAATTGCCGCGGACATCGCCGGCGTTGATGTGGATCAGGTGTTTTTACACAATCAGTACTGCGGCGGCAGTTTTGGTCATCGTCTCGAATTTGAAAACGTCCGTTACGCCACCGAAGTGGCGACGCAAATGAAAGGCACGCCGGTCAAGCTGACCTTCAGTCGGGAAGAAGATTTCGCTCACGACTACGTGCGTCAGATTGGCATGAGTCGGATGCAGGGGCGCATGCTCGACGGCCGCATCGATACGCTCGCCATTGACGTGGCTACGCCGTCTGCGGTCGCCTCCCAGTTTTCCCGCGTTGGTTTGCCTGCGGCCGGTCCGGATACACAAATTCCGGCGGGCATATGGGACGCGCCGTACGCGATCCCCAATTTGCGCGTGCGCGCCTTTCGCGTACCTGAGCTGGCACCGACCAGTTCGTGGCGCTCGGTTGGGGCCTCAACCGGCGGCTTTTTCCTGGAGATGGCGATCGACGAATTGCTGACCTCAGCAGGTGCCGATCCGCTGGCCGCCAGAATCAAAATGTGCGACGACCCGGTCGCACGCAGCGTGCTTGAAGCGGTCGGCGAGATGTCCGGTTGGGCTACGCCGTTGCCTGAAAACCGCGGTCGCGGTGTGGCGTTGGTGTTTTCCTTTGGTGTCTACGTCGCCGAAGTCGTGGAAGTGACCAACACGCCGCAAGGTATTCGTATCGACAACGTGTATGTGGCCACCGAAGTGGGGCCCGTGCTCGATCCCATCGCGTTTGAAAATCAGGTGCAGGGCGCCGTCGTGTGGGGGCTTGGGCATGCGATGAATTGCGAAATTACGTTTGCGGACGGCAAGGCCCAGCAAAGCAACTACCACATGCATACCGCGATGCGGCTGCGTCAGTGCCCGCAGATTACAGTGCGTGCGCTGGAGCAAAGTGATTCGATAAAAGGGATTGGTGAGCCGCCGGTACCGCCGGCCGCACCGGCATTGGCCAATGCGATCTTTGCGGCGACGGGTCAGCGTGTACGTGAGATGCCGTTCAACAAGGCCGTAAAATTTGCCTGATTGAACGACACCGGCGTTGCGCTATTGGCAACGCCGATGTCGAAGTCCTTACGCCGCGCTGTGCACCACAGTCGGCTTGCCCCGTGCCACGTTGCGCGCAGCCAGATCATTGGTCTCGAAGTCGTCAACGTTGGTGATCATCATCACCTGCTGATCAAATTCGATCAGGCTGGCGGCTTCCGTCTCGGAGATGACACCAAGCTTGGCGGCCGCCTCAAACATGACCGGTGGCGCGTCTTCAGCTATGGTGCCCGCCTTGATCGCTTTGTACACCTTGCGTTCCAAGCCTTCGATGTACTCGGCCTCACGCAGCAGCTTGTCGATCAAACCAATCGGGTTGTTCGCATCGGGCGTGAGGTAAGCGCCCTCGATCAGACGGTCGCGCGCCGCTGACGGCGTCGTCATCAGATGGGCCACTTTGCGTTCGAGCTTGTCCGACGGCGCGGAATACATGCGACCGCGCGGGAAAATGAACACGCGCAACACCGCAGCCAGCGCGCGGTTGGGCAGGTTGCGTAACACGCCGTGCAGTTGTTCCTGCGATTGATACAGCAGGTGACGGCAGGCCCATTCGACGATCGGCAGATCTTCTTCCGGACGGCCCTGGTCTTCGTAGTGCTTGAGCACGGCTGAGGCCAGATACAGGTAACTCAAAATGTCGCCCAGTCGCGCGGACAGCATTTCGCGTTTTTTGAGGCTGCCCTGCAGGCTCAGCATGGCACCGTCTGCGGCCAGCGCGAACGCGGCGGAGAAACGATTGATGTGCTGGAAGTAGCGACGCGTCGGACCCTGCACCGGTACATCGGCAAAGCGTGAGAAGGTAAACGACGACACCAGTGAACGCGCGGCGTTGCCGCACATGTTGCCGACCAGGCCAAACAATGCGCCGTCAAACTTCTCCAGCGACTCTTGTTCGTCTTCAATCGCGCACGATTCCATCAGCTTGAGCATGAACGGGTGACAGCGAATGGCGCCCTGACCAAAGATGATCATGCTGCGCGTCAGGATGTTGGCACCTTCCACGGTGATTGAGATCGGAATAGACTGATAGCCACGGCCCAGATAGTTGCCCGGTCCAAGACAAATGCCCTTACCACCGTGCAGGTCCATCGCGTCGTTGCCGATGATGCGGCCCATCTCGGTGCAGTGGTATTTCAAAATAGCCGACGGCACCGCGGGTTTTTCACCACGGTCAACGGCGGCGGCCGTCATCTTGACCGCGCTGTCGATAATGTAGGTTGAGCCAGCAATCCGTGCGAGGAGTTCCTGAATGCCTTCAAAGCCACTAATCGGCATGCGGAACTGCTTGCGAATACGGCTGTAGCCGCCACTGGCGGCCAGCGCTGCTTTCGCACCACCCAATGCGTTGGACGGCAGCGAGATACAGCGTCCGACGGTCAGGCACTCAACCAGCATGCGCCAGCCTTCGCCGGCCATGTCGGGGCCGCCAATAATAAAGTCCAGCGGGACAAAAACGTCTTCGCCCTGGGTCGGGCCGTTCTGGAACGGCACGTTGAGCGGGAAGTGGCGACGACCCGTGGTGACGCCCGGCAGATCGGTTGGGATCAGTGCGCAGGTGATGCCGTACGCATCCTGATCGCCCATCAGGTGATCGGGATCAAACAATTTGAAGGCCAGGCCGAGGACCGTGGCGACCGGGGCGAGGGTGATGTAACGCTTGTCCCAGTTCAGGCGCATGCCCAGAACTTCTTCGCCGTCGAACATGCCGCGGCATACGATACCGCTGTCGGTGATCGAGGTGGCGTCGGAGCCTGCGCGCGGACTCGTCAAACCGAAGCAGGGGACTTCCTCGCCGGTGGCGAGTCGTGGCAGGTAGTAGTTTTTTTGTTCTTCGGTGCCGTAGTGCATGAGCAGCTCGCCCGGACCCAAAGAGTTGGGGACGGCAACCGTCGATGCCACCGTGGCGCTGCGGCCGGAGATTTTCGCTAATACGGCTGAATGGGCCTGCGCTGAAAACTCAAGACCGCCGTAGGCCTTGGGGATGATCATCGCGAAAAAGCCTTCGTCTTTAAGATACTGCCAAACCTCGGGCGGCAGGTCGGCAATCTCGTGCGTGATGTGCCATTCATCGATCATGCGGCACAGTGTTTCGACCGGACCGTTCATGAACGCCTGCTCTTCTTCTGACAGCGCTGGCTTCGCGGCGCTCAGCAGATTTTGCCATTTTGGTTTGCCGGAGAAGATCTCACCGTCCCACCACACGGTGCCGGCTTCCAGCGCGGTGCGCTCGGTTTTGGACATCTCGGGCAGCGCTTTGCGCATGACGTCGAGCGCAGGTTTGGAAATGCGACTACGGCGGAATTCGTCGCTGTTGAGCGCCATGAATCCGGCATACAGCGCCAGCATGATGAACTTGATCACCATACCCGCGTCGCTGAACAACAAGAAGGCGCCGGTGACCACGCCCATGGCGATGATGGCGGTCCGCAGATCCGTGCGTCGATAGGCCACGCCGATGGCGGTGCCGAGGAAGAGAAGGGTCCAGAACAAAAAGGTCATGCAGATCTCCTGACGTCACGTCGTGTAATGGAGATCAATATAGCCTATCGTGGTGCAGCGCGACAAACCGGTAGGTATGTTAAACCGTAAACCATTGAAAACTATAGCCCCGACGCGGGACGAGCGTGCCGCGTCGGGCGTCCGCGAGGCGGATTTAGAGCAGGTCTTTGACGCCGTCGCGCTCTTCTTTGAGCTCGTCCCAGGTCGCTTCCATGCGGCTGCGACTGAAATCGTCCACGTCCAGACCCTGAACGATTTCGTACTGACCGTTTTTGCAGGTGACCGGATACGAATAGACCACGCCCTCGGTAATGCCGTAGCTGCCGTCCGAGGGGATGCCCATGCTGGTCCAGTCGCCGTCGGGTGTGCCCAGCGCCCAGTCACGGACGTGGTCAATGGCCGCCGACGCCGCCGAGGCAGCGGAAGACAGGCCGCGTGCTGCGATGATGGCCGCGCCGCGCTTTTGCACGGTTGGTATAAAAGTGTCGCGGGTCCAGCTCGCGTCGACCGCCTTGTTGGCCGCGCCGCCCTTGATGCTGGCGTGGTTGATATCCGGATACTGGGTCGCCGAATGATTGCCCCAGATGATCATCTTTTTGATGTCGGTGGTGTGGCAGCCCGTTTTTTCGGCCAGCTGGCTCAAAGCGCGGTTGTGATCCAGGCGCGTCATGGCCGTGAAGTTGCGCGAGTCGATGTCTGGCGCATTGGACGCGGCGATCAGCGCATTGGTATTGGCCGGGTTGCCGACCACCAAAACCTTGATGTCGCGGCTGGCGTTGTCGTTAATCGCCTTGCCCTGCGCGGAGAAAATCGCGGCATTGCCCAGCAGCAGGTCCTTGCGTTCCATGCCCGGGCCGCGCGGCTTGGCGCCGACCAGCAACGCGTAGTCGGCATCTTTAAAGGCGACGTCGGCTTGATCGGTGGCGACGGTGCCGGCAA
>CAYGSQ010000298.1:0-5194 GCA_964352435.1 uncultured Gammaproteobacteria bacterium
TTGTTATCTACGCGGTGGACGAGGGCATTTTGCAAGTAGCGGGATACAAAACACCGGTGCCGCTGGATTTCTTCCTGCGCAAGATCGCGCTGCAGGTCAGTACCTATCAGATGGTGGATCTAATTTTGCCGGAGTTTGACGCGTACGTGCAGCGAGCGGCGCCGGGCGGTGGCGCGGCGGCCGATCGTGCCGGCAATAATCTCAATCCGTTTCGGCGTAAGACCGACGCGCCGGTGGCGTACTGGTCCGGCATTGTCAAAGCGTCGTCGGAGCGGCGCACCGTGCGCTGGCGCGTACCCGATTCGTTTAGCGGCCAGGTCCGCATCATGGCGGTCGCCGTCAACGATCGCTCAGTCGGGCACAGCGAAGACAGCACGGTGGCGCGCGGCCCCTTTGTACTGACACCCAATGTCTTGACGGCGGCAGCGCCGGGGGACGAGTTTGACGTCAACGTGGGTATCGCCAATCAACTCGAGGGCGCCGGACCGGGTACGCAAATAACCGTGTCCGTCACGCCCTCAGACGAGCTGGAAATAGTCGGTGAGGCGTCGCAGCGCGTCGCCGTCGATGAAGGTAGCGAAGGGCGCGTTCGGTTTCGCGTCCGGGCCCGCGACGTATTGGGTGCGGCCCGTCTGCAGTTCGAGGCGCGCGGTGGCGCTGAGTCTGTCAGTCTGGGTGCGACGCTCAGCGTCAGGCCAAGCGTCGCTTTTGCGTCCACGATGCGCTCAGGCAGCGCGCAGTCCGATCCGTTTGCCACCGAGTTTGAGCGGCCGCTTTATCCGGCGTTTGCCAGGCAGTCGGTCGCTGCCTCATCAAGCCCGCTGGTTTTGGCGGACGGTATGCTCGACTACCTCGATGCGTTTCCACACGCCTGCGCCGAGCAAATCGTCAGCAAGGTGTTTCCGCAAATCGGTTTCCTTGGCAACGGCGACATGGCGGTCGACGATAGCGCGGTCCGCGAAGCCTTCACGGCGACCGTGAACAAGCTGCGCGCTCGTCAGACGCCAGACGGTGGCTTCCGCTTTTGGGTCAGCTCGCAAGACGCCGCAGCATTCCCAAGTGTCTATATTCTGCATTTTCTGACGGACGCCGCGAAACTGGGTCTGCCGGTGCCACGCTCCATGCAGCGTTCGGGGGTCGGTTGGCTGCAGAAGTTCGCCGGTCGTGAGGTGACGACTCTTGCCGACGCACGCGTGCGCGCGTATGCGATTTACGTGTTGACGCGTAACGCGGTGGTGACCACAGGCTACCTTGCCAACTTGCATGAGTACCTTGAGCAAGCGCATCCCGACATCTGGCAGCAGGACATTGCCGGGAGCTATATCGCCGCGAGCTATCAGCAACTCAAACAGGACGCATTGGCCGCGCCACTGATCAAGGCCTATCAATTTGGTGGTGGCGATGAGATGACCAGCGATTTCGATACGCGCCTGGGGCGCGATGCCCAACATCTGTATTTGCTGGCCCGTCATTTCCCGGCGCGCCTGCACAGCGTGCAGCCCGGCACGATTGCAGATCTGGTCGCACCGGTGATGCAAAACCGGTTCAACACGCTGTCGTCGGCGTACACCATTTTGGCGCTGGGCGAATACACCAGGGCCGTGTTCGCGGGTGACGATGCCGCGCTGCTTACGGTTCAAACTTCTGACGGACAGCGCTTATCGCAGCCGTCAAGGTTTGCCCGCGCACAGGTTGATGCCGCCCGTCGTTCGCTGCAGGTGAGCGGCGCGAACGGCACAGACGTTTACTACGTGATTAGTCAGTCGGGTTTCGATCAAACCGCGCCGTCGACCAAACTGGCGGCAGGGCTCGAACTCGATCGTGTGTATCTGGATGACGAGGGTAAAGCCGTGACCCAGGCGAACATTGGTGACGAACTGCGGGTCCGCCTGCGGGTGCGGTCGACGGGGCGGCCGCGCAGCAATATTGCGGTGGTTGATCTTCTGCCCGGTGGTTTTGAAGTAATTACCAGCAGCGTCGTGCGTCAGTTCGGTGGTTGGCGCGCCGACTACACGGACGTGCGCGAAGATCGCGTGGTGTTCTACGGTGGTTTCGGTGATGCCGTCACCGAAATGCAGTACCGGGTCAAAGTCACCAGCGCAGGTCAGTTTACCGTGCCATCGGCGTTTGCCAATTCGATGTATGACCGCACTGTGCAGGCGCGGACCAAGCCCGGCCAGTTTAGCGTGGCCTCATTGCCGTGATGCGCCGCCGCCTGCTTGTGGCGTTGGCTCTGGTGCCTTTGGCCGGTGCCATTGCGTTGTTGCTCAGTCCGCAGCCGACGCTGTACCCGGACGTGGATTTCTCGCAGGCGGTTTACGATCGGCACGGCAGCCTGCTGCGCCTCGCGCTGGCCAGCGACGAGCGCTATCGGTTGCACCACAAGCTCGATGACATTGCGCCCGCGGCGGTGGCGGCAACCTTGCTTTACGAAGACCGCCATTTTTATCGTCACCCTGGTATCAACCCGGTGGCCCTGGTGCGGGCGGCCTGGTCCTCCTATGTCGTCAGGCAGCGACCCATCGGCGCCTCGACCATTTCCATGCAGCTCGCACGTCTGCGTTTCGATTTGAATACGCGCACGATCCGCGGCAAGACTGTACAAATAGCGCGCGCACTTCAGTTGGAGCGCCACTACTCCAAACGCGACATTCTAACGGCGTACCTGAATCTGGCGCCTTACGGCGGCAATGTCGAAGGCATCGGTACGGCGGCGCGTATCTACTTTGGCAAATCGGCGGCGTCGCTTTCGTTGCCCGAGGCACTCGCTCTGGCCGTCATTCCGCAAAACCCGGCGCGGCGCGATCCGTCGCGCGCAGCGGGTTACGCCCAGATGGTTGCCGCGCGTTCGCGCCTGGTCGATCAATGGGTGGCGCATTACACCGTGGACGCGACGCAAGCTACGCGACTGCGCATGCCGCTGGCCGTGAGCGGCACGCGCAAGTTGCCGTTTGCAGCGCCGCATTTTTCCCGCGCACAGTTGCACGCCGCGGCGCCACCTGCGCGCACGACGCTGGATTTGGCCACCCAGCGCGCGCTCGAACAAAGCATCGAAGCCTTCACCCAGCGACGCCAGGACCAGGGCCTGCGCAACGCCAGCGCTCTTTTGATCGACCATCGCACCATGGCCGTACGCGCGGCCGTCGGTTCGGCAGATTTTTTTGACGCCGCGATCCAGGGACAGGTCGATGGCACCGCTGCACGTCGTTCGCCGGGGTCGACGCTCAAGCCGTTGCTGTACGCACTTGCCATGGACCGTGGCCTGATCCATCCGATGAGTTTGATGAAGGATGCGCCGACACGCTTTGCCGCCTATGCGCCGGAAAACTTCGACCGCGGCTTTCTGGGGCCGGTCAGTGCCACGGACGCGCTGATTTATAGCCGCAACGTGCCGGCGATCAGTCTGTTGTCGCGCGTGGGGACCCATAATTTTCACGACTTTCTGCTGGCCGCCGGCGTGCGCGAGCAACGGTCCGCAGATCACTACGGTCTGGCCATGATCCTGGGTGGCAACGAACTGACCATGCGTGAACTGGTTGCGCTGTACGCCATGCTGGCCAATGGCGGTGTTGCGCAGCCGCTGATTACTGACGCAAGCCAAGCCGTGCAGGCGGGTCGTCGTGTGCTGAGTGCGGAGGCAAGTTTTCTTGCCCTTGAAATGCTGCGGGCCAATCCGCGGCCGGACGATCTTGGTCTTGGCATGGCAGACAAAGGCCCGCCGATTGCCTGGAAGACCGGCACGTCCTATGGCTTTCGCGACGCATGGACGGTCGGTGTTTTCGGGCAGTACGTACTCGCGGTGTGGGTGGGTAATTTTGATGGCAGCGGCAACCCGGCCTTGGTTGGGCGCAGTGCGGCGGCGCCACTGTTTTTCGAGATTGCGGACACGCTGGCGGCCAACATTGTGCCCGACCCGCTGCACGGTGCACCCGCGCCCGCGCTGAATGTCCGGCGCGTCGACGTGTGCGCGGCGACGGGTGATCTGCCCGGGCCGCACTGCCCGCGCACCACACGGTCATGGTTTATTCCCGGCGTCTCGCCGATCACCGTGTCCAATGTGCATCGCGCCGTGCGGCTCGATACGGCGAGCGGCCTGCGCGCGTGCACCCATGACCCGGCGACCACGCATGAGGAAATTTTCGAGTACTGGTCATCCGATATTTTGTCGGTGTTTGAAAAAGCCGGTATTGCTATTCGTCGGCCGCCAGCATTCACGGCGGATTGTCCGCTCGTTGCACAAGCGGCGAGCGGTGTGCCGCCGCGAATCACATCACCAACGCCCAGTCTCGTTTATCAGGTGCGGCGTGACGTCACGCACGAGAAGCTGGCGCTGCAGGCGACGACCGACAGTGATGCATCCTGGCTCTACTGGTTTGCCGATCAGCGTTTTTTGGCGCGTGCCCGGCGCGATGAGCCGGTGTTTTGGCAACCGGTCGTCGGCGAACATGAAATCTCGGTCGTGGACGATCTGGGCCGCGGCCACGCGCAACGCGTGACCGTGGCGGCGATGCAATAGAAGAGCGAACAGCAACGACCGACCCGGCAAGGAGGAGGGACGGGTTTCGTCGCTGACAAGACCAAAATCACGGTCAAACTGGTAGACCTGCTATTGCGCGCCGGCGACCTTACGGCCATAGAACCTTTGATGGGCTTTCTTATCGAGCAGGAGCCGACCGTCGGTAATCTGCTGTCGCAGGCGGGGTTTAAGTTTGCCAAAGGCGATGCAGAGCGTGCTGCCGCGTTGGCTGAACAGGCGCGGACGGTCGCGGGCAGCGACTGGACCGCATCCCACGAGCAAGTTCTTCTGCGCTACGTCGCCCAGACGCAAATCGACGCCACTCCCTGATAGGCTGAACCGCTGCTGCTCGCGGGCAGTTTTCTGAATCTGACGCGCACGTCGCGCTGACGTGATGTGGCGGGTATCCTTCTGCAGCATGTTGCATCGTGATAGTTGAATGTCCAATTGGGGTCTGCCATGAAAAGTCTACAGTTTGTTTTCGTCGTCGTCTTTGTCGTGCTCGCACCGAGCGCCTGGACCCAGGATTTTTCCGCCCAAGCCGTCGCCAATGCCATCGCATGCTCCCCGAATGACGGGGAATTCGACGGTGGCCCGCAAGAATTCTTTGCTACCGCCAGCGCGGCGGCCAGCGGTGATTGTGGCAACACCGGATCTGCGCAGGCGTCTGCGTCGGCC
>CAYGSQ010000299.1:0-5192 GCA_964352435.1 uncultured Gammaproteobacteria bacterium
CGCGACCACGATCGGCAGCGCTCCAAGCAGGTCGCCGATCTGTCCCTTGATGAACGTCAAAGGCAGGAACGCGACCACGCTGGTCAGCACCGTGGCGACGACCGGCCAACTGACTTGATCGGTCCCGCCGACGGCCGCTTCGAAACGCCATTCGCCCGCCGTTTTGGCACCAGTGAATGCGCCTGCTTTGGCGCCAAACAGCTCGCTCTCCATTAGATCTGCCGGCAGTGCGCCCACGTTGGTTTTAACAAACGGGCCGGTGGCATGGGCGGAGTTGGCCTGCACAATCTCGGCCAGCTTTTCCTTGCCCGCGCCGTTGGGCCCGGTGATGAGCACGGGCACATCCGCGTGGGCAATTTTCGTCGCCAGTGTGACCAGCTCGTGCATCGATTCGCTTTCATAGACAATGGAGCACAGATCAAAACGCTCGGCGAGTTTGCGTCGCGCAGCGCTGCGCGACGCGCTGAGTTCGCGCGAACGCTGAGACGCTTCACGTAGTTCGAGTAAATTGCGCGCAGTGGTTACAAGCTTGACGTCGTCCCACGGTTTAGCCACGTAGTCCGCCGCCCCGGCCTTGACCAGCTCAACCGCCGTTTCCAGGTCGGTCCACGCGGTGAGCAGAATGACCGGCAAATCCGGCTCTTTTTCACGCACCCGGCGAAACAGTGCAATGCCCTCCTCGCCGGACGTCGTGTCTTCACTGAAGTTCATATCCTGAACGACCAGATCAATGGAATAGCGCATCAGACAATCGAGCGCGGTATCGGCATCTGCCGCCGTACGTACCTCGAGGTCATGCAGGGAAAACAGCATTTCCAACGCGGTACGAACGGCCTGATTGTCATCGACGACGAGAACAGTTTGCATGGAGGTCTAAACCGTCCTTGTGGCGACAGCAGGTGAAATCATCGAGGCGCGCCGCGCGGGCCAGAACACGGCCGCCAGTCCCAGCGCCCACATAGCCACAATGCCAAAGGGCACGTAAACCGGGTCGAGCTTCTCGAGCGAGTACTCCGTGGCAAGATGATAGTTGAGCATCAGCGTAAGCGCGACGCCGGCAATGACGCCGCCGGTCGTCATCAGCCAGTTTTCTGCCAGGAAGTAGCGCAAAATATCGGCGCGTCGAGCACCAACAGCCCGCCGCGTACCGATTTGTTTGGTGCGCTGACGAACGTTAAAAGCAGCCAGACCGATAATCCCAAGCGCGGTCACAATGATCAGCATACCGATCACAACCAGAAGCGCCACGGCCATACCCTTGTCGCGCGAATAACTGCGACCGGCCACCTCGGTCATGGTGCGAACCCGGCTGATGATGCGCGTGGTGTTGCTGGCCGCCAGCGCCTCTTCGATCCGGGGCATCAGCTTGTCCACCTGTCCCGGCTCGACGTTGACCAAATATCGTACGTGCGGACCGTTTACGACCACGGGGAAAATAACGACATTGCCGAGATTTTCCCAACCGACCCAGGCACCATGCATCCGTTCGATGACGCCGACGATCTCAACGGGCTTATTGGGATCGTCATACATGATTTCGCCGACGTAGTCCGTGGTATCGGGAAACAGCTTGCTGGCGAAATCTTTAGTGACCAGCGCAATTTTCGCGTCGTAACCGGAAGAATCTGTCAACCGGTCGATTTCTTCCGGACGAAAGTTGCGACCCGCCGCCAGCTCAATGCCGAGCGTATCGAGCAGTGTTTCATCCATCGTGTAGTAGTTGGCGGAAACGTGCTCGCCCTCGTCCTCGGGGTTGTCGGCAAAACTGGTCGCGCTGCCACTGCCACTCAGCGGCACGCCGCGCGTCGGTGTTGCCGAACGCACCCCCGGCATATTGCGCAGCAGGTCAAGATCGGCGGCAACGGTCGCCTGTTGATCGTAATCCTCGGTAAACCCGAAACTCCACACGGCGATCAGATTGTCGACATCGATGCCGCTGTCCCGGTTGATGAACGCCAAACGCTGATTGACAATAAATACGGCGTTGATAATCACGGCAAGCGCAATCGCAATTTGCAGTGCAACGAGCACGGCGCCGGTCTTGTTGCGCGACATGGCGCTCAGTATGGGTCGTAACATGATCGTCTCCTATTGCGTTTTCAGGTACGTGGCGGGAGCCACCTGACATACGCGCCAGGTTGGATACAGACCGGCGAGGATGGACGCTCCCACCGCGATTCCGATCGCCGTCATCATCAGCGGCACATCGAGTTGCACAAGTTGCTCGTAGCCAAGATAGAGTTTCTTGACGCCTTGCAATCCCAATGCGCTCAGCGCGAGACCGAGCAATCCGCCCAGCACGCCAATCATCGAAACCTCAACCAGGTGCTGACGAAAAATCGCACCTTTGCTCGCACCTAACGCACGCCGCACGCCAATAACCGGTGCCTTGCCTATGAAACGTGCGAGCAAAATACCGACTGCGTTAAACAGGCAGACAGCCAGAAACAAAAACGCAAGCCCAACGAGGACCGCATTGTCCTCACTAACTACTTTGTTATGCGCCATCCAATCATTCACGTTCATGATCGGGTTATTGAGTGGGCGACCGAATCGTCCCAGTTCCTTTTGCCCCACGACGTAGGCATCGAGATTGCCTTGAAACTCCGTAATATCCGAGGGCTTGTCGACCATGCCCCAAAACTGGATCCAAACGCATTCGCTGTTTAGAAAGTCATCCCACGTATCCGAGTCTTCGGTTTTCCAGCAGTTGGTATTGCCCGCGCGATCCATTTCCCCAAACTGCAAGGTTGAAAACGGCATAAACAGATCGGAGGGCGGATCGAAGGCGCCGTTGTTCACATCGTAGAACGTCGGCGTTGGCATCCAGTGGTCGAGTACGCCCACAACTTCGTATTGGTACTTACCCAAAGTCACTGTCTTGCCGACGCTGTCCTCGCCCCCAAAAATCTTCTCGTTGGTTTCACTGGACAGTATGACCACCCGTTCGGCCGTCTTGTCGACCTCGCTAGACCACGGCGCACCGTATTTGAACGGCACATCGAACATCGTAAAAAAGCCCGAATCGGTCATGCGTGAGCCGGTTAGAAACGGCTTGAGTTCCCCGGCATCCGGCACGACTGTGAACACGCCCTTGAACATGGCGGCGCGCTCACTGAGACCGGGTAACTTTCTTAATGCTTGCGCATCGCGATGGGTCAGCTGCGCCGGTGCTGCGCTGGCGTCGTCGTCACTCCAGCCTTCTTCAGGTGACCAGCTGTCGATCTGGATGTTGAACAGGCGATCACTCTTGGCCGGAATCGGGTCACCGGACATGGCCGTATAAATCGTCAACGTGATCATCGACATGCCGACGCCAAGACCGATCAGCCCCACCACCAATGCGGTCAGGACCGGGCTCTTGCGCAAGCTGCGCTGCGCGAGACGCAAATGGTAGGTAAACACGTTACTGGCCTACCGCAAGGTCGTGACCATCATCAGGCTGGCCGCCGAATGGATTGAAGTCCGTGACCTGACCGTCCAACAGGCAGATCGTGCGATGCGCGCGACGGGCAAGTTCCGCGTCGTGCGTCACCATGACTACCGTCGTACCTTGTCCGTTGATCTCCTCAAGAATGTCCATCACCTGGCGCGCCATCAGCGAGTCGAGGTTGCCGGTTGGCTCGTCGGCCAGCAAAAACCGCGGCTCGCCAGCCAGCGCCCGCGCAATGGCGACACGCTGCTGTTGACCACCCGAAAGCTGCGCTGGCAAATGTTTCATGCGTGACTGCAGTCCGACGCGGCTCAAAGCGGATTCGATACGTTCCTTACGCTGGGCGGCGTTCATTCGCCGATAGCGCAGCGGTACATCCACGTTATCGAACAGATTGAGATCCGGAATCAGGTTGAAGCTTTGAAAGATAAAGCCGATCTTCTCATTGCGGATGCGCGAACGCTGGTTGTCGGACAAACCGCTGACCGGCTCGCCGTCGAGGCTATAGACGCCACTGGTTGGCACCTCAAGCAAGCCCGCGATATTGAGAAACGTTGTCTTGCCCGAGCCGGAGGGCCCGGTAACAGCCACAAATTCGCCGTCGGCAACCGACAGGCTCAGGCTGCGTAACGCATGGGTTTCAATCAGGTCAGTCTGATAGACGCGGCAGATGTCGTTCATTTCGAGCATGATGTGGTTCTCGTGTTTGGCAGTTTGATGAGATAAATGGCGCGTGTGTTTACACGCATCCGCTTCTAACGTTTGATCAACACGCGTTCGGCGCCGCGCATTAGTGTGTTGGATGACACGATGACTTGTTCGCCCGGTTGCAGACCGGTGAGCACTTCGACCCGGCCCCCGCTTGACGCGCCGAGTGTAATAGCGCGTCGCGTAGCCACGTCGTCCTCAACGACATAGATAACGCGACCACCACCGCTGTCGATAAAAGCGCCCCGCGGAAGCGTCAACGCATTCGCTACCGACTCAAGCGTCATGGCGACCGTGACGCGCTGGTTTTGGCGCAGCCCCGGCGGCGTTTCACCCTCAAAGCGAATGCGGCCGGCAACTGAATTATTGGTCACCTCCGGTGAGATAGCGCGTAGTAATCCAGGGAAAGATTCGTTGCCAAAGGTAATCGTCGCGCCCATACCAGGTGCCAGTCGCTCCGCATAGCTCTGGGCGATCTGCGCTTCCACTTCAAATGCGCTCAGGTCGACGACCGACAGCAGCGCCTGGTTGGCACTCACCGCCTCCTTCTGGTTGACGGCCACCGTACCCACCATGCCGGTGACCGGCGCGGTCACGGTCAGTGCTGTAACCTGACGTTCGAGATCAGTAACCCGCAGTGCCTGACGATCACGTTCGAGTTCCAGTGTCTGTAATTCAAATTCCAGGCTCTCACGTTCGAGTTTGAGCGCTGCGTTGGCATGTTCCGAGCTGACCACCGAGCGTTCGACATCGTCCTGCGCCTTCTCGAGATCCTGCCGGCTGATAACACGAATTTCCCACGCTGCATTGGCGCGGCGCAGCTCACGTTCTGCGGCGACGCGGTCCATGCGGGCGACATCCGCGAGTTGCGCGGAGCGCAGCGATTGCTGTTTGTGTTCAATCAGACGGCGCTTGAGATTGGTATCGAGCGAACTGAGCGTCGCGCTTTCCTGCGCGAGTGTGCTGGCGAGCACCGGGCTGATCAGCGTCGCGACCACGTCGCCCTGCTCAACCAGGTCGCCAGCCTTCACATTGAGCGTGACCGTGCCAT
>CAYGSQ010000300.1:0-5190 GCA_964352435.1 uncultured Gammaproteobacteria bacterium
CGATGGCACAGCTCTAAGCTATGCCGGCGGCAGCGACGACGACTTTGGCACCGACGACGGCAGCCGTGCGATATCGCAAGATCTGCTGGACAATATTGTTCGCTTTCAGGGTAATGTTGATGTGCAGGGCATTCTGCGCACACTGCAAAACGAAGGTCAGACAGGCGCCACGGTACAAGACGCGCAGCTGATCAACCGCCAGCTTGGGCTGGAGCTCAACCGCGACATTGGCATCGAGCAGAAGGACATTCATCCTGACATCAACCTGCGGGCCAGCATTGGCAATAACTTCGTCATGAGCCGCGACTGGGAAGCCGGCTTCCTCGTTGCCGGTGCGTACAACACCAACTGGCGCGAAACCGAGACGGTCGCACGTAACTTCCGCTTTCCGGATGAGCGCACGGACATCGAGCGTGAATCGACACGCTCGGTCAATGTCTCGGGCAACATGAACCTGGGATTGCGCTACACGGATGATCACGAGCTTGCCACGACGACGCTTTACCTGCGAAACACCGACGACGAGACGGCAATTCGCGATTTTTTCAACGCGAACCGGGAAGTGTCGGACGGTTTCGGCTTCCGTAACTATCGCTTCCAGTTTGAAGAACGTGACATGGTCACCAATCAGATCATTGGCACCCACCGCCTGGGGGACACAACCCGCGCAATGCTGCCTGAGCGTCTGGCCAAACTGGTCGACGGCTTGCCGACCGAAACGGAGCTGCGCTGGTTCTACTCTGATGCGCGTGCCACGACGTCGATTCCAAGCCAGGTGGACATCGCTGCACAGACCACCACCGACCCCATCACCGGCGAAGTGCTGGCCTCGTCAGTCGGCCTGGACGCCACGGCGGCCGATTACCGCTACACCGATCTCAACGACGACGTGTTGAACCACGGCTGGTCACTGACCATCCCGTTTGAAACATCCAACGCGCTGATCGATGTCAGCACCGGCTATCAGCACAACAGAAAGGCACGCACCTATCGCCAGTCGCAGTTCAGTCTTGGCGCGCTGAGCGTCGCCGACGCGGGCTCACTGGACGCGCCGCTGAACGATGTATTTTCCGATGCCAACGTTTTGGATCCGAACAACAATTACGTCTTCGATATCCAGGGCACGAACAATCAAAGCTATGTTGCCGCCACCATGGTCGACGCCATTTACGGCAAGGTTGACATGACTTTCAACGACACCTGGCGTATCGCCGCGGGTGCACGCTGGGAGGACTATCGCCAGGTCGCGCTGGATTGGAATCCCTTTGGTTTCACGGCCGAAAGTCCGGTCTTGACGACCGACCCCGAAGCGCTGGAACGCGGCACATTCCAGGATGACAGAATCTATCCGGCCGTCGCGTTCACCTACATGGGCAACTGGCTGGCCGAGACGTTCCAGCTGCGTTTTGGCTGGAGTGAAACCACGGTGCGTCCTGACCTGCGCGAAATCACGGATGCCAGCTACCTTGACCCGATCACCGATGACCTGGTGGACGGCAACCCCGGTGTGACACCGGCAGACGTGACCAACCTTGACCTCCGCGCCGAATGGTTCTTCGGCAACGGTGACAGTTTTACAGCCACGCTGTTCTACAAAGACATCGACAATCCGATCGAGTTTTTCGAGTCGGCGGCCAGCGATACGACGACCGCCCGTGAAATCATCAACGCGGACTCAGCGCAGGTCAGAGGCATTGAGCTGGAAGGCCTCAAGGAGCTCGGGTTCCTGGGCGACACATTTGGCCAGTTCTTCTTACAAGGCAACGTTACCATTCAGGACTCCGAGCTGGTTGCAGGCCCCGACGCTGACGCCCCGACCAATCCGGTTCGCGCGCTGTCCGGTGCCTCGGACTTCACCGCCAACATGACGATTGGCTATGACTCAGACAACGCGAAACACAGCGCTGCACTTGGCTACAACATGTTCGGCGAGCGACTCTATGTTGCCGGTCGCAACGGCGCACCGGATGGTTTCGAACAGCCCTTCCACTCCGTCGACTTTACCTATTCGTGGTACCCAACGGACTTTATTACGGTAAAGGCGAAACTGCAGAACCTGCTGGACGAAGCGGTGCAGATCGAACGTGAAGGCGTACTGACGTTTGAGGAAAAAGTGGGTCAGTCGTTTTCACTGAACTTCCAGTGGATGCTCTGACACGACGCCCCACCTCACGGATATCAAAATCGCCCGCATGCCGGGCGATTTTTTTATGCGGGAACACACCCGGGACAAAAGTAGAGTCGCCGACTGCCAACCACTGTTTTCTCAATCTTGCGTTTGCAGGTATGACACGGCCGACCGGCGCGACCAAAGACGGCGAAGCGATGTCGCTCGTGACCCCATCCCTTGCGCTTGAGCTCGCGCACCAGCTTGGGCGGATTGGTCAGCCCGCTGGTTTTGTAGGAGCGGCGCGCCAAGCTGAGCGTCACGCGGGCCAGCAGTCGCCGCTGTGCCGGACTCAAGTCAGTGGGGCGCAGCGCATAGTGCAGCCGTGCGAAATGCAGGATCTCGGAGCGCAGATAGTTGCCGTTGCCGGCCAAAAAGCCCTGGTCAAGCAACAGCCCGCCCAGTGACCGACGGGCAAACGCCGGGTTATTGAGCTGCTGCACCACGCCCGCCTCGTCCAGCTGCGGATCCAGGATATCGGGCCCCAGACGCAGCAAAAACGGGTGCTCGGCGAGCTGCGCGGGCGTCAGCACGCTGACATCTGTCGCGCTGTACAAATAGGCCGCACCACGCGCCGTGTGCAGGGCCACACGCAGGCTGCGGTTGGTGCTCGGCTCCTCGTCCGGCGCGCAGGTGTACCAACGTCCGTAGAGCTGATTGTGCGAATACAGCGTCAAATCATTGGAAAAGCGTGTCAACATGGCCTTTCCGTGGGTGTCGATGCGCACCACGTTTTCGCCAGTCAGCCGCCGCGCAAAGCGCTGGATAGCGGGTAGATGCAAGTCCACGCGTTCCAGCGGACCGTCGCCGATCGCCTTGAACACGGCGTCTGCTGCCAAGCGTATCTCGGGCCCCTCGGGCATTGTGTTACCTCCGTTTTTTTTAATAGATCGCGCCCAGCACAAAGAAAGATTGTTCCATAAGAGGTCATCCATTAGTCTGCGCGCTCCGAACCTGAACCCTGACTCCACAGTATCCGCGGGCAAGCCTATGCAAAAGCTCATTGAATTGACCGAAAAAGACCTGGTTCCTGACGCCCTCATACGGCGCGGTATTCGGCGCCTGTTGCGCGAACGCCTGCAGGAAATCAACGTACATGATTGCGCCGCGATGGCACGCAGCGAGCGTGATTTTGCCACGCATATGGCGACGGCTCCCATTGCCCTGGTACCGGAAGTCGCCAATGAGCAGCACTACGAAGTACCCACGGAATTCTTTCAAACGGTTCTCGGCACACGGCTTAAATATTCGAGCTGCCATTGGGACGGCGTGAACACACTGGATGACGCTGAAATCCGGTCGCTGACGCTGTCGTGCGAGCACGCCCGCATCGAAGACGGGCAGACCATTCTGGAACTTGGTTGTGGCTGGGGTTCGCTGTCCCTGTGGCTGGCCGAGCAGTACCCAAATGCCACCATTACCGCGGTATCCAACTCGGCTGTCCAGCGCGCTCATATTGAGGGCGTGGCGCAAGCACGAGGTTTTAGCAACCTGACCGTCATCACCCAGGACATGAACGACTTTGCAACCGACCAACGCTTCGATCGCATCATGTCCATTGAAATGTTCGAGCACATGCGTAACTGGCCGGAACTGTATCGTCGCGTCAGCGGCTGGTTAAAAGAGGACGGTCTGTTCTTCAAGCATGTGTTTTGCCACGCGCAGGTCCCCTATCCGTTCGAAGACCGCGGGCCGTCGGACTGGATGACACGGTATTTCTTCGGTGGCGGCATGATGCCCAGCGACGGCCTGCCCTACTTTTTTGCCAAAGATCTGAATGTGGTTGATCAGTGGCGTTGGTCGGGCACGCATTACAGCAAAACGCTGGAAGCCTGGCTCAGCAAAATGGACGCCGCCGGCGAACGCGCCAAAAATATGATTGGCGCGACCTACGGTGAGAGCGAACGGACCCGATGGTGGGTGCGCTGGCGCCTGTTTTTCCTCGCCTGCTCCGAACTGTTTGCCTACGACGACGGCCAGCAGTGGTGGGTCAGCCACTATCTGTTTGAACGCGCTCGCTCATGAGAAAAAAACGCGCCCGGCAAAAGTTTGACTACGTCGTCGTTGGCGCGGGGTCAGCGGGGTGCGTTCTGGCCAATCGACTGTCTGCCAATCCGTCCACTTCAGTCTTATTGATTGAAGCTGGCGGTCGCGATACGCATCCATACATTCGTATGCCGGCCGGCATTGCGAAGCTCGCCTCGGATGAGCGCTTCAGCTGGAGCTATTACACCGAGCCGCAAGCGCAGCTCAACAATCGCCGCCTTTTCTGGCCCCGCGGCCGGGTCCTGGGCGGTAGCAGCTCTATCAATGCCATGTGTTACGTACGCGGCCAGGCCCGGGACTATGACGACTGGGCGCAGGAAGGCCTGACCGACTGGTCCTACGAGCGTGTGCTGCCGGTCTTTCGCCGTTCGGAAAACTTTGTTGGTGGCGAGAACCGCTTTCACGGTGATCAAGGCGAGCTGAGCGTTCAGTCATTACGCTATCGCAGCCCACTGACCGATGTTTTCATGCACGCGGCGGACCAGGCCGGTTATCCGCACAACGATGACTTTAACGGCGCGCAGCAAGAAGGCGTGGGGCCCTATCATGTCACCCAGAAAAACGGCAGTCGCTGCAGCACGTCTGTCGCATTTTTACACCCGGTGTCGAGCCGCGCCAATTTGACGGTATGGCGTAACACGATGGTCAGCAACGTCGTGTTCGACGGACAGCGCGCGTGCGGCGTCGCCGGCTCGCGCGACGACGAGCAATTCACCGTAGACGCAGGCCACGTGGTTGTGTGTGGTGGCGCCATCAATTCACCGCAGTTGCTAATGCTGTCGGGCATCGGTCCCGCCGATCATTTGCGACGACTCGGCTTGCCCGTGGTCGCCGACCGCCCCGCCGTCGGCGAGAATCTGCAGGACCACCTGGATATCTGCACGCTGTACAAAGCACGTCAGGGAGCCACCTACGACTTCAAAGCGCTGCAAGAGCTGGCCAGCGGCATGCGCTACCTGCTTACCGGCAGCGGCCCG
>CAYGSQ010000301.1:0-5186 GCA_964352435.1 uncultured Gammaproteobacteria bacterium
TCATTGCACCGTCGTTCGGTGCAATCTTTTACAAGAACTGTCTGTCGAATGGCGTGCTGCCGGTGCGTCTTGACCGTGCGCAGATTGAAGAGTTAGCCGCCAGCGTTCACGCTGGCGATGTCTACGTTGACGTGGACCTTGAGCGCCGTGTCGTGACGGCGGCGCCAGGCTGCTTTGAGTTCGACATTGATGAGCTGGATCGTTCGCGCTTGCTCGCGGGTCTGGATGACATCGATCAGACCTTGTTGCATCGCGCAGACCTGGATGCATTTTTGACGCGTGACGCGGCCGCGCGTCCGTGGGCGCGCCTGAACTAGAACGACAAACTTTTTGCTTTTGTGTTGGATGAGGAAACAGACATGAACCTATCTCGATTGCTCAGTATCGCTTTTTTGCTCGGGCTTCTTGTGCCGGCCAATGCGGCCAAACTCGATCCCATGGACACCGAAGACGCGCTGAAGATTTCGCGCAAGGTGTTGTGTTCGACGAACGATGGCGAGGCCATGACCTACACCTGGGAGGGCGCGATGTGGTCGCGTCGTCAGGGTGAGCGCGACAAGAAACTATTTTTGGTTGAAGGCATGAACGTGCGCGCCTGCACCTCGATTGAGGACGAGACGCGCGGCAAGGGCTTTAAAATGGTGTCGCGCGAGATCATGTTATTCAAGGACGCGGCAACCGGCGAGGTGCTGTCGAGCTGGGACAACCCGTGGACCGGTGAGACGGTCGATGTGATTCACATCGCAAATGATCCGGTTAACTTTTCGAACTACTCGATCGGGCGCAACGGCAAGCCTTATACCTGGAGCGGGCTGATTGAGGGCGACGTATGGCGTGACCCTTTCGTGGTGCCGCTGTACTACAAGAACCCGCTGGCGTCGAAGTACGAGGCAGAAATTGGCGGCACCTATCACGCGACCGAAATGTTCGGCTTTTTTGGCGATACTAAAATGTTGCTCAACTCGCGTGCGAATACCACCCGCGTACACGTTGCATGGAGCCGCATTTCCGACTGGCTGCCGTTTATGAAAATGAGTGGACGTGAGGGCACACTGTATGTCAACGCGAATGGCCGCAAGCTCGGTTCGTGGGACGAACTGTCTGAGCTTATGAAAAATGAGATCCGTACCCACTACCCTGACTACGTGGGACCGCCACCGCTGGACGATGAGCGCCAGAATGAGACCAGCTGGATGTATTACGAACGCTTGCAGACCGGCGAGCGCGTCGCGCCAGATCGCGCCAAATAGCGATGACCGCACGCGTGCCGCAAGCAGGCATGGATCGCCGACGTTTTTTGGCCGGTTCCGTTGCGGCCGCTGCACTGGCCGGCTGCGCATCGCGGCCGGACCGGCCGCTGGATGTATTGGTGGTTGGTGCGGGTCTGGCTGGCCTGTGCGCGGCGCATGAACTGCAGCGCGCGGGCCAGTCCGTTCGGGTCGTTGAAAGCGACAGCGTGGTGGGCGGGCGCGTCAAAACCCTGCGCGGTCGTTTTGAGCATGATGCCTGGGTGGACGTCGGTGCTCAGGGGGGCAGCGATCAGTACGCGAACTTTGTCCGCTACTGCCGCGATTTCAACCTGCCGCTCGCGTCCAATCCAAGACCGGAGTCGCGCCCCGATACGCTGCTGCAGCTCAAAGGCCGGACCTATCTTCAATCGGCGCTCGCGGCGGACCCGTCGCGCTGGCCGTTGGCGTTGTCGGACGTGGAGAAACCTCTTGCGCCCAATCGCTTGTTGTTCAGCCTGCTGCGACCCATTGCACAGAGCGTCGGCGCTACGGCGCGCGTGCTTGATGAAGAGTTTGCGCACTATGATCAGATCTCTCTGGCCACTTTGTTGCGAGAAAACGGCTACGGCGCGGGTGCTGTTGCATTGGTTGAGCACACGCTGAATTACAATTCACTTGATACGGTTTCCAGTCTAAGTGCAATTCGTGACGCCACCCGCTTCCTGACACCGGGTAAATCTGTTTTTGTCGAGGGCGGCAACGATCGTTTGCCACAAGCGTTTGCCAACGCGCTTGGCGATCGAGTTCACACAGATCATACAGTGACGGCTATTGACGTGCGTACAGGGTACGTCGCTGTGCGGCTCATGACACCGCGTGATGATCACACGATTTATGCCCGTCGCGTTGTGCTCGCCATTCCATTTACGGCCTTGCGCCGGGTGCGCATGACGCCGTCTTTGCCGGCGGACAAACAACAAATTGTCGACGAACTGCCGTACACGCAGGTAGCCAAAACGTTTGTACAGACCCATACGTCGTTTCTCAATGGGACGCCGCGCATTGGCGCGGTGTATTCGGACACGCCGTATGAGCGCGTCTTTAACATGTCCTACGGCGGTCCATCGGATCCCGGAATGCTGCTTAACTGGGTCAACGGTGCAGGGCTGCGTCAGTTCCGTTCGCTGCAACCGGGCGGCCACCGCAAGCGTGTACTGGCCTGGATGCGCGAGTTGTGGCCGCAACATGCAGACCAGTTGGGCAAGTCGCTCACTTTTGACTGGGCGGATACACCGGCGCGCGGTGCGTATGCACACTATGCGCCGGGCCAGCTCACGCGCTTCGCCAATGTTGTGCCACGTATCGAGGGTAGGCTGCACTTCGCGGGTGAGCATACGCAGCTTGTTGAGCCGGGTATGGAGGGTGCGCTGACGTCGGGCGTTCGGGTCGCACAGGAGATCACCGCATCGGCGACGTGACTGGCACATGGCTGTGCTAGTCTCAGCGCAGCGGATTCATAATCGAAATCAGACTGTGCGAGGTGCCATATGACATCACAACTTCTCGAACGCGTTGCGCGGCCGGATTTGCCGGACGAATTTGGTCCGGCGTGGGACGTCCTCAATGACCTGACCGGCGAGCCGGCTTTTGTTGAGGCCTTTGCTACCGCGCCGCATGTGCTCAGGTTTGTGATGGGCGACTTCTATCAGAACCTTTTTTTCGGCGGTGTTGTGGATCAGCGCTATAAACAAATGGCGCGTTTGCGATTGTCGGCCTTGCACGGCTGTCGTACCTGCAATAAGCAAAACACTACCGGGGCCGCCGCCGCCGGCTTCTCATCCGGGCAGATCGACGCGATCATGGGCGACTATGCAGCGGCCGGTTTTGACGGGGCCGATCTGGCGGTCCTGCGCTATGCCGATCAGGTCGCCTTGACCAATGCGGCAGGACAACTTGACGAATCGCTGACGCGGTCACTTCAGGAGCATTTCAGCAGTGCGCAGATTTGCGAGCTGGGCACGGTCATGGCGGTGATCAGCGGGATGGCGAAACTGGCATTCGTCATGGATCTGGTGGAAAAGGAACCTTACTGCGAATTCGCGATTGCCTGACGGCCGAGCACGCGCGGTTGCCTTCGCTTGATGTCGTTCGTGCCGGTAAATGAGCGGCCCGGAGGATTGTTAATATCGTCAATGTAGACGACGGCGCCGCAATCGGTAAACTGTGCCGCGCGACATCTGCGCCCGCCCGTTTGGGTGTCCGTCCCTCGTCTTTTTGTTTAAGGAAATGTCCATGTCATCGACTTCACTCGCGCCAGTCGCCATCGCGACCGCTGTTATTCTGCTGCAGTACTTCTATTTCATGATGATGGTTGGCAAAGCGCGAGGCGATACTGGTGTAAAAGCTCCCGCCGTCACCGGTGATCCAATATTCGAGCGCCATTTCCGTGTTCATCAAAACTCGTTGGAGCAATTGATCATGGTGCTGCCGGCACTGTGGTTGTTTGCTATTTACGTCCACGTCGAAATCGCCGCTGCCATTGCGTTGGTCTACGTCATCGGACGATTCTGGTACCGCGCCAGTTACATTAACGATCCATCGTCGCGCGCCAAGGGCTTCGTCATCGGTTTTTTTGCCACAGTGGTTTTGTTGTTTGGCGGGTTGATTGGGGCGGTCTTGGCGCTGGTCAGCGCCGCTTGACGCACTAACCGTCGCGCAATTTTTGTTCCAGCCACAGCAGCCCGACGACCGCGAGTAGCGCGAGAGCGAACCACCAGCGCGGCAGGGCATGGCGGCGCTGAGGCACCGACGCTCGCGTCGCCGGTTCGCGCTCGGAAGCCAGGGCCGTTGCGGCGGACGCGTTTGACTGACGCACGCCGGACCAGTCTCCGTGTTCAAAGATGTATACCTGCCGCGTGATGTCGCCCAGGCCCAGCGTATGCCAGCCGGCGCGTCGCGGCCACCAGTAGCCGCAGCGCTCGCCTGGCCGACGCGGCTGCGCACGCAGCGCGATGCGCTGTGTATTTCCAATCACGGCGTCCGTCGGCAAAGACTCGCCAAACATGCACAGTTGCAGACGCTGGTCGCGCTGCGGCAATGACGGGTAGATCTCGACGTCAGGCTGCGCGGACCGTGGTGCCATGTCGTAGATGAACGTGCGCCAGTAGCGTGCATGTTGCTGTGCGTTACCCGCGGTCACCAGTTTGTGACTATCGGTCACAAGGGTGATCCCCACGCGCCCTTTGCCCAGAGGGCGAAATGCGGCGACCGCACGTTCGGCCACGTCGCGCACGATGACCTGTTCGTCGGGTAGGTCGTCGGCGAACTGCGCCGCGGCCAGCGTTACGGTTGTGGCCGACGATGCGGCGTCCTTGATACTCAAAGCCCTGTCGCGTGGATTCTTGTTGGTCAGTGTGGGGAAGTACTGCGCCTGGTAAAGGGGCCTCGCGGCATCAAGCGCCATAATCGCGATGCCCAGGCCATCCTGTTCAACCGCCGCCAGGATGGCCGCACGCGGGCCATCGCCAAGTGTTTGCCACGCGCGCTGGTCGGCAACGATGACGTCAAAGCTGGCGACGTTCGCACGGGTCAAACGATCAAGCGCCAGTGCGTCGCGCGCCACGAACTCGTTGCGATAACGGTCTTCGCTGAGCGTCGTGCGCACCGCAAGCCGAGCGCCTCCAAGACCCGCCCAATGCTTTAGATAGCGACTTTCAAAGGATGGGGCCGACAACAACACTAATAGATTGACCGGCGCGGGCTCGGCGATGTGGACGGGTAGCGGCTGCGTCTCGATCACGGTGTCACCTGCATCGCGCAGCGCAATTCGGTAGCTGAAACGTCCTGCCGAACGTGTCTGAGCGCTCATCGTGAAGGCACCGTTGCGATCAAGGCTTTTGCGCTCAACCACATCACCCGCGGGGTCGAGCCACTGCGCATTTCCGGGCGCGTTCATGG
>CAYGSQ010000302.1:0-5175 GCA_964352435.1 uncultured Gammaproteobacteria bacterium
GACCAGTGTGCCGTCACGACTGAAAATCTGACCACGCGCCAAACCCCGGGCGCCGGACGTGCTGGGGCTATCCATGGCGTACAGCAACCAGTCGTCGACGCGGACGGGGCGGTGAAACCACATGCCGTGATCCAGGCTGGCCATCTGCACTTTCTCGGACTGGTACGCAATCTCATGCGGATGGAGCGCGGTGGTGACAAGATGAAAGTCTGATGCATAGGCTAGTAACACATTGTGCAGATGATCGTCGTCCGGCAGCGCATCGACGGCTCGGAACCACACGTGCTTCACCGGCGCAAGGGAGCCACACTTATCCAGGTCCGGGGTCTCAACGAAACGAAACTCGAAAGGCCGCTTGCGAGAGAAGAATCGCACCAGCCGTTGCGGCACAGCCGATGCCAGATCGCCGACCAGATCATGCGCGGCGCTCAATGATTCCGGCCCCGGCACATCGGGCATCGACGCCTGATGCTCAAGCCCTTCTTCGGGCTTTTGGAACGACGCGGACAGGTTGAAAATCTGGTGCCCGTGCTGCACAGCGGTAACCCGGCGCATCGAAAAACTAAGCCCGTCGCGCGCCCGGTCAACGTCATAGACGATGGGCGCCTTAACGTCGCCAGGACGCAGGAAATAAGCATGTAGCGAGTGCACATGGCGCGATTTTAGGGTCAGCATCGCCGCCTTGAGCGCCTGCGCCAGAACCTGGCCGCCAAACACCCGCTCACTGCCAATATCCCGCGAGTCCCCGCGAAACAGATTTACCTCCAGGCGCTCGAGCTCAAGATGGCTTAGCAGGTCGCTGAGTATTTCTTTCATTTTACGTCTCCGCGCAACGCCGCTACGCGCGCAAACAAATCGTCTTTATCAACATCTTCCGGCGCAATAGGCGCACCGATATGCAGCTCGATACGGGCGAACAGGCCGCGTCGAAAACGCGCAAGCAAGCGCCCGCCTTTGCGACTGAAAACACTGCCCCATAGACCGCGTAACGCCATGGGCACAACCGGCACCGGCGAACGCGCAATAATCTTCTCAATACCCGACTTGAACTCGTTCATTTCGCCATCACCCGTCAGCCGGCCTTCCGGGAAAATGCAGACGATGTTTCCGGCCGCCAACTCTTCGGCTACTTTGTCATAGGCTGCGGCCAATAGTTCGGCATCCTCACGACCGCCGGCAATCGGAATTGCCTGCGCCGTACGAAAAATAAAACTCAACACCGGCACGCGGAAAATCTTGTAGTACATGACGAAGCGCACCGGCGGCCGGGAAGCCGAACCGATAATCAAGGCGTCTACAAAACTGACGTGATTGCACACCAGAACGGCAGGCCCCTCCAGTGGCAAGTGTTCTGCGCCAACGCGCCGCAGTCGATACATGATGTGCATCAAAAGCCACACGAAAAGCCGCATCAGGAACTCGGGCACCAGCGTAAAGATGAAAACCGCCACGGCGATGTTCATCAGCGACACGACCAGGAAAAGCTGCGGAATTTTTAGTCCCGCCGACAGCAGCGCAATCGCCACAATAGCCGACAGAACCATAAACAGAGCGTTGACAATATTGATGGCGGCGATGGTGCGTGACAAATGACTTCGCTCGCTGCGCGTCTGCACCAATGAATACAGCGGCACGATAAACAGACCACCGAAGATCGCAATCCCGGCCAGGTCGAGCAGCACACGCCAGGCACCGCTGTGCCCAATAAATGCACGTGCACCGAGCAGTGAGTCGCTGACGATTGGCGGCGTTGCAAAAGCCAGATCAAACGCAAACAGCGTCATGCCGATGGCACCCAGTGGCACCAACCCGATCTCAACCGAGCGCCCGGACAGTTTGGAACACAACATCGAACCGACGGCAATGCCCACCGTAAACATGGCCATCAGCAGCGTAACCACCGACTGGTCACCGTGCAGATATTCCCGACCGTAGGCTGGCAACTGCGCGATGAAAAAGGAACCAAAGAACCAAAACCATGAAATACCCATGATCGACAGGAACACGGTACGATTGCCGCGCACATAGTCGATGATGCGCCAGGTTTCGGTCACGAAGTTCCAGTTAATCGACAGATCGGGCGCCGTCGCGGGCGCTTCAGGGATGTTGCGCGCACTGAGATAACCCACAATGGCGAGCGTGATCACAAGCCCCGACACCCACATGTCGCCCGTCTCCGGCTTGTTGACCAGCAGACCGCCCACAATGATGCCGAGCAAAATGGCGAGGAACGTACCCGCCTCCACCAACGCGTTGCCGCCCATCAATTCGGACTGCCCCAGGTGCTGCGGCAAGATGGAGTATTTGATCGGACCAAACAGCGACGACTGCACGCCCATCAACAGCAGCACCAGGAACAACAGATTGAGCTCGCGCATGACGATCGCGATGCTGCCGAGAATCATGATGAAAATTTCGAACAGCTTGATGCGGCGAATCAGGCGTGATTTTTCATATTTTTCGGCGATCTGACCGGCCGTTGCAGACAGCAGGAAAAACGGCAGAATAAATAGCCCGGCACTGAAATTGATGAGCTGCTGCGAGCCCTCCTGGGACACGCCCAGTGACACTATCTGATAGGTCAGCAATCCAACCAACGCGTTCTTATAGACGTTGTCGTTGAACGCACCCAGAAACTGCGTGCAGAAATACGGCAGAAAGCGCCGGCGGCCCAATAGCGCCGTGGGTGACAGTGGCGCCGGCTCGTCACTTTCACTGTGCAGCTGATCGTCGACTTTTCTCGCTTCGTTCATCGCGCAATCATAGCGTGAAATGACGGCTCAACGGCGACCAAGAGCCTGTTTCGTATATACTTCCCGCCTGTTTTCACTTGATAGGTAACGCTATGCGCAGCGCATTTGTCTGGCTGGTACGGCTTTTGGGTCTGGGGCTGGTTGTCGCCATTGGTCTGGCCATCAATATCATTTGGTTTCGCCCGTTTACCATCAAGGCGTTCTACGAAAAGGTCTTTATCGAATTTGCGCTCGAAAGCCCTCAGCTACTCAGCGGCATGCGCATGCTCGAAGGCCTTGGGCTGCGTGGGCACAACGCCAAACTCGATGACATATCGCCCGCCCAATCGCGCAAGTTTCAGGCCGATTTGACCGCGGCACTGGTCACACTGGGCAAATATGATCGGGCCAGCCTGACCGGACAGGATGCTCTGTCTTATGACATTCTGGATCATTTCCTGCGCCAGCAAGTCGAGGGCGAACCGTTCATGTGGCATGACTACCCGGTCAACCAGATCAGCGGCGCGCAGGGCGACTTCCCCGACTTTATGGCCTCAACGCATCATCTGGGTGACGCCAAAGATTGCGCGCACTACGTCGCGCGGCTAAATCTGGCCCAGGTTTTTTTCGATCAGGTACTGGAACATCTGAGCGTGCGCGATCAGCGCGAGCTGGTGCCGCCGCGCTTTGCCCTCACCGGTGCCCTGTCGCAAATCGATGAGTTTCTGGCGCAGGACACCCAAGACAATATCCTGTACACCAGCTACGTGTCGCGCGCAGAAGAAATGGACGCGCAGGATCGCGACGCCTGCATGGCGCAAGAGAGCGCGCTGACGGCCGCCATTGAAAACTCGGTGCAACCTGGCTATCAGAAACTACAGGCGTATCTGCACGATCTGCTGCAAAGAGCCGACACCGATCACGGCGTGTGGAAGCTGCCGGACGGCGAAGCGTTCTATCGCTACAAGCTGGCCGAACACACCACCACGGACATTACGCCCGATGAAGTCCACGAGCTCGGCCTGCGCGAAGTGGCGCGCATCAGCTCACAGATGGACAAGATCCTGCGCTCACAGGGCTATACCGAGGGTACGGTTGGCGAACGGATGGTTGCGCTGGGCGATGAACCCCGCTTCACCTACGCCAACACTGACGAAGGACGCGAAGAAGCGCTGGAACACTACCGCGCCATTATCCGCGATATCGAAAAGGGCATGGCCGACATGTTCGATATCACGATCGAATCGCCGGTCGAGGTCAAACGCATTCCCGAGTTTCGTGAAGACGGTGCACCCGGCGCGTACTATCAGGGGCCCTCGCAAGACGGCAGTCGCCCTGGTGTTTTCTACGCCAATCTGCGCGACATGAACGAGGTGCCTCGTTACGGCATGCGCACGCTGGCCTATCACGAAGCCGTCCCCGGACATCACTATCAAACGGCGCTGCAAACCGAGCTGACCGGCGTGCCGATGTTTCGGCGCATGCTGGGATTCACGGCCTTCTCCGAGGGCTGGGCACTGTATGCCGAGCGTCTGGCTTGGGAGCAAGGGTTTCACACCGATCCTTTCGACAATCTCGGCCGTCTGCAGGACGAGATGTTGCGTGCCGTACGACTGGTGGTAGACAGTGGCCTGCACCGCAAACGCTGGACGCGCGAGCAGGCGATCGAATACATGATCGACTACACGGGCTACGAACGCGGCAGCGCCGTCACCGAAATCGAGCGCTACATGGTGTGGCCCGGACAGGCGACCGCCTACAAAATTGGCATGCTCAAAATTCTGGAGCTACGCGAGCGCGCACGCAAAGCTCTGGGCGATAAATTTGATATCCGGGACTTTCACCGCGTAGTACTTGGCAACGGCGACGTGCCGTTATTCCTGCTCGAAGAACAGGTCGACAAGTACATTCGTGATGCCGCGTGATGGACGACCTTACGCCCGTTAGTTGTATTTCACCGAACAGCCATAGGGCCGGGATGCCGTCACACTGATTGCCTCGTCTGCCGCCAGCTCCGCCATCGCCTGACGGACATAGTTGGTCGACGTCGCGATGTCAGCCGCGTTACTCGTAGGTTTGTCGTCGATACCCCCTGCGTACAGCAGCGTACCGTCTTCGTCGATGATGTACATATGTGGTGTCGTGCGGGCGCCGTAGGCTTTGCCAATCTCGCCTGACTCATCAAACAAGACGGCGGCTGGCGCTGCCTCACGATCCTTCGTCAATGCGTTGGCGCCAGCGGCATCGACATGCCCCTGTTTGCCCGGTGCAGACGAAATAATCGTCAGCCACAGATAGTCCTGCGCGGCCGCTTCTTTTTGCAACGCCTGCATGTTGCCGCTGCCGTAATGTTTACGCACGTATGGGCAGTCGTGGTTGGTCCACTCCAAAATTACGCGCTGACCGCGCAGCTGCGACAGGGTGTAGGTCTTGCCGTCGCTGG
>CAYGSQ010000303.1:0-632 GCA_964352435.1 uncultured Gammaproteobacteria bacterium
CTCTTGCACGATGTAGGGAAGATAGCGTTGCGCGCGCGTGAAGACACGATCGAGATATTCGGGGTGACGCACGTACCAGTTGTATTCCTGCTCAACGCGTTTTTCGTCGGCGTCGGGCAGCCGAAGTTGCCCGCCAATGTGGTCAAGCAGGTCACCTTGCGCGATCGGTGCATCGGTGTCAGCGGAATGAATGAGGGGCGCGTCGAGAGCGAGAGCGGTGCCGGTCAATATTAAGAACGCGGTCATCAATCCCGCGGTGAGGAGTCGGGTATAGGTCATGTCAGAACTCATCCTTCCAGCGACGCAGCGCGGCGAGTACCGCAACATCGTCGTCAAGTGTCGCGCCGGATTGGCGGGCAACGGCATCGCGAACAGTGGGGTGGTCCCAGCGCAAAAACGGATTGACCTTTCTCTCGAGGCCAATGTGCGAGGGCAGTGTGGGTATGCCCTGACGCTGCAGGCGATGGGCGTACTCGGTGTAATCGTCGATGGCCAGATTGTCGGGCTCAACGTTGCCGGCAAATTTCAAATTGTCGAGCGTGTACTCGTGTGCGCAGAAAACGCGCGTGGCATCGGGCAAGCTGCGCAGACGCGCCAGCGACGCGTGCATCTGCTCGGCGGTGCCTTCAAAC
>CAYGSQ010000303.1:642-5172 GCA_964352435.1 uncultured Gammaproteobacteria bacterium
CCGCAAAACAGCGCGCCGTGGCCAAAGTAGAAAATGTGATCGAGCGTGTGACCGGGTATGACGCCGACTTCAAACGTCAGCGCGGGGCGCGCAAGCGTCACCGTATCGCCGTCGCCCAGATGATGGGTCACACCGCGAATAGCGGTGCCTTGCGGGCCGTATACCGGCACCTTGTAGCGCTCGGCCAGGTCGAGAACGCCGCCCACGTGGTCGGCATGGTGATGGGTCAGCAAAATCGCCGCGACCTGCCATTGGTTGTGCTCGATGGCATCGATCACAGGTGCCGCGTCGCCGGGATCGACAATGACGACATCGAGCTGATCGGCGCTCGATTGGAGGATCCAGATATAGTTGTCGCGAAAGGCGCGCACAGGGGTCACATGCAACATCGCGCCATGCTACGCAAAAACGCCGGGCAATACATCTGGCACCGGTGCCACGCAAACGGTGTCGTGGGCCAGCCCAAGCAGGTATCCTAGGCGTCATGGGGAAAAAACGCCGCACCGTCGCCGACTGGCTAGCTACGCCGCTCGGCCAACTCACCACCGCCACCGAGTCGGATATGGCCGAAAAGGCCATGTCGCGCATGTTTGGCGATGTGACGCTGCAGTTGGGTAGCTGGGGCGATCCCGATCTTTTTTTGCAGCACAGCAAAACCCGTGTGTCGCTGCTGGCAGCGCCTTACCCGACGGACGGTGTCGATCTGGTGTGCAATCCATCGTCGCTGGCGCTGGCCAGCGATTCGGTGGACGCGGTCGTGCTGCCCCATACGCTCGAGCTGTCCCAGCGACCGCGCGAAACGCTGCGCGAGGTTCAGCGCGTGCTGGTGGGGGACGGGCAGGTCGTCCTGATGTGTTTCGATCCGTACAGTCTGTGGGGACTGGCCAAGCGCCTCGGACAGGTACCGTCGCGCAGTGGCGCACCACTGTCGATACGCCGTCTGTTTGACTGGCTTGCTCTGCTTGGGCTCGAGCCCGTGTATTGGGAACGCTATTTATATGTACCGCCGATCAATCATGAAGCCGTATCGAGCCGTGCTGATAGCCTGGCCCGTGTCGGACACAAATTGTGGCCGTTTGCGTCGGGTGCCTTTATGGTCGTCGCGAACAAGCGTATGTACACCGGCATGCCCCAGCCTGGCCGTCGCAGTCGCCGCCACCGCGTGGTGACGCCGATGGTCGAGCCTATTGTGCGCAATGCCGCATGACTGAGGTCACGATCTATACCGACGGCGCCTGTCGCGGAAATCCGGGTCCCGGGGGCTGGGGTGCACTGCTGCTGCGCGGCGATTCGCGCAAGGAATTGTGTGGCGGCGAGTATGCAACTACCAATAATCGGATGGAGCTGATGGCGGCAATCGAAGGGCTGAACGCGTTGCAGCGCTCGTGCAAAGTCGCGCTCTACACGGACTCCAAATATGTGATGCAGGGCATCACCGAGTGGATGGCCAACTGGAAGCGCCGCGGCTGGAAGACAGCCGCCAAAAAACCGGTCAAGAATCAGGACTTGTGGGAGGCGCTCGATAAGGCCGTCGGGCGGCACGACCTGACCTGGCACTGGGTTAAGGGCCACAGTGGCGATGAGGGCAATGAATGCGCCGATGCGCTGGCCAATCAGGGGATCGATGATCTGCTTGAAGCTGAAGGTGAGCCGGTATGCGGCAAGTAGTCCTCGACACGGAAACCACCGGGCTCGAGCCGAAAAAGGGCCACCGGATCATTGAAATTGGTGCGCTCGAGCTGGTCAATCGACGTCCGACAGGGCGCACGTTCCACGAGTACGTTAATCCGGGCCGCGAAGTGGACCCGGGTGCACTGGAGGTCCACGGCATCGACAACGCGTTCCTGGCCGACAAGCCGCGCTTTGAGGAAGTGGTTGAGCGCATGCTCGATTTTATGGGCGACGCCGAGCTGGTGATCCACAACGCGCCCTTTGATTTGGGGTTTCTCGATCACGAGCTGCGGCTGTGGAATGCCAAAGATCCGGGGCTTGGTACGCGCTGTGGTGTCCTCGATACGCTTATATTGGCGCGCGAACGTCACCCCGGCCAGCGCAATTCGCTGGATGCGCTGTGCAAACGCTACGAAATCGACAATACCAACCGTACGCTGCACGGTGCGCTGCTCGATGCGCGGATCCTGACGGATGTCTATCTGGCTATGACCGGCGGTCAGGTTGCGCTGCTTTTGGCGGATGAAGACAACGATGAGGGCGAGCACGAGGCCGGCCACCGGCCCGTCGATCGTGCTGCACTGCAATTTGTGGTGACCGAGCCCAATGCGGCGGAGCACAAGGCCCATTTAGCGACGTTAGAGCGTATCGATCAGGCCAGCAGCAACAAGACCTTGTGGCGTGAGCGCCATCCGGACGCCGATGCACCATAATCCAGTGCCCGAAAGGGTGTCCTGCGTCATGGTTCCTGTATCAAAAAAGTAATAGACTCCCGCCTTTATTACCGCAGGTTGCGGATCGCAAAAGGGTTTTATGATGACACGGACGCTGAGTCAGGCTTTTTACGCTAATTTTCTCGGTCAATCGCCAGACTGGTACAAACTTACCATAATCACATTTTTGATCATTAATCCGATCGTGATGTTGGCAAGCCCTGTCGTGGCCGGTTGGTTGCTGGTTGTGGAGTTTATTTTCACGCTCGCGATGGCGCTCAAGTGCTATCCGCTGCAGCCCGGTGGACTGCTGGCAATCGAGGCCATCATCATCGGGCTCACCTCGCCGCACACGGTCTATGACGAGGTTGTTCATGCCATTGACGTCGTGTTGCTGCTGATCTTCATGGTTGCCGGTATCTACTTCCTCAAAAGCTTGCTGCTGTTTATTTTCACCAAGATTATTCTTGGTGTGCGTTCGAAGATGCTTTTGTCTTTGATGTTCTGTGTGGTGGCGGCGGTACTGTCCGCGTTTTTGGACGCACTCACCGTTACGGCGGTGGTGATCGCGGTGGCCTCGGGCTTTTACGCGGTCTTTCACAAAGTCGCGTCGGGCAAGGGGTTTGATCAGGCGCACGATCACGGCTCCGACAACGATGTGCAGACATTGCATCGCGACGACCTGGATAGTTTCCGTGCGTTCCTGCGTCAATTGGTCATGCACGCGGCCATCGGTACCGCGCTGGGTGGCGTGATGACCACGGTGGGCGAGCCGCAGAATCTGTTGATCGCCGGGATCGCAGGATGGGAATTTATTGAGTTCTTCCAGCGCATGGCGCCGGTAACGATTCCGGTCTTTTTCGCAGGTATCACCACCTGCTTGCTGGTCGAGAGGTTCCGCGTCTTTGGCTACGGCGCCGAATTGCCGGAGTCCGTGCGCGCCGTGCTCACCGAATTCGAAGAAAACGAAGCGAAAAAACGCGACCTGAAAGACAAGGCGTCGCTCATCGTGCAGGGCGCGGTCGTCGTGCTGCTGGTTCTGGGTCTGGCGTTCCATGTGGCCGAAGTCGGACTCATTGGTTTGATGATCATCGTGCTGGCCACCGCCTTTACCGGCGTGACGGAAGAGCACCAGATTGGTCATGCGTTTGAAGAAGCACTGCCGTTTACCGCGCTGCTCGTCGTGTTCTTTGCCATTGTTGCCGTCATTCACGACCAGCATTTGTTCAAGCCCATCATCGACTGGGTGCTTGCACGGCCGCTCGACGCACAGGTGCCGCTGTTTTTCGTGGCCAACGGCGTGCTGTCCATGGTGAGCGACAACGTATTCGTCGCCACGGTCTACATTAACGAAGTGAAGGCAGCGCTCGATAGCGGCGCGATCACCCGCGAGCACTTCGACCATCTAACCATCGCCATCAACACCGGTACTAATATCCCGAGTGTCGCCACGCCCAACGGCCAGGCCGCGTTTTTGTTTTTGCTAACCTCGGCACTCGCGCCGCTCATTCGTTTGTCGTATGTGCGAATGATGCTGCTGGCACTGCCTTACACCATTGTAATGAGCATCACCGGCCTGCTGGCCGTGATGTACATCCT
The DNA here is from genome assembly GCA_964352435.1 of uncultured Gammaproteobacteria bacterium. GTDB lineage: Bacteria > Pseudomonadota > Gammaproteobacteria > Steroidobacterales > JBCCMA01 > JBCCMA01. Next base: position 4,626 of record CAYGSQ010000303.1, read on the forward strand.
CTAAATTAATCGCCGCGTCATAGCGCCCAGGAATAAGAAGGTATGAGAGACGTTTCGAAATCCCGCATTGGTATTGTGGGTCTAGGCTATGTGGGTTTGCCGCTGGCCGTGTCATTTGGTCGCACGTTCGACACGCTAGGGTTTGATATCAACAAAGCGCGTATCGCTGAACTTGAATCGGGACACGACAGCACGTTGGAAACCAACGCAGAAGAGTTGGCCGCCGCGAAAAAACTGCGCTTTACGGCTGACCCTGCGGGGCTCGATGAATGCGATGTCATGATTGCAACGGTCCCAACACCGATTGACGCGCACAAGCGGCCCGACCTGACGCCGCTGGTCAAAGCCAGTCAAACCATCGGTGCCGCACTGAAGAAAGGCGATGTGGTCATTTATGAGTCGACGGTGTATCCGGGCGCCACAGAAGAAGTCTGTGTGCCTGAACTGGAGCGCGTGTCCGGTCTCAAATTTAATGAAGATTTTCACGTCGGCTACAGTCCCGAGCGCATCAACCCGGGCGATAAAACACATCGTCTGGAAACGATCC
>CAYGSQ010000304.1:0-5168 GCA_964352435.1 uncultured Gammaproteobacteria bacterium
TCGTTGATGTGCTCCAGTCGGTGCGTGAATGTCACCGCTCCGCGTATGCCGATCTGCCTACGCCGGTGCTGACCGAATTGCTGGAAGATGCGGTACGCGCCCATCCGCCGCCGCAAAAGGGTGGCCGACGACCCAAACTGCGTTACGCCCACCAGGGTGGACGCAATCCGCAGACGGTCGTTATCCACGGATCGCAAACCGATCGTGTGCCCGAGGGGTGGCGTCGTTACATGGTTGGGCGCATCCGAAAATACTTCCGCTTGACTGGCGCACCTATTCGATTGCGGTTCAAAACCGGAAAAAACCCCTATGCGGGGAAGCGCAATACCTTGACTGCGCGTCAGGAAAATCGCCGCAAGCGAATGATAAAGCACGTAAAAAAGCGTTCGAAATAGGCTTAAGTTCGAGCTGCGCTGCGTTGCGGTAAACAATTGCATACGTGCTTGGGGAAACACGGTCGTGTGTCATAATGGCGGCTCTGAATCTTTCTACCAGCAGGTACACACGTAATGAGTCTTTTGAAATCCATCATTGAAGCGCAGGGCGGCAACGTCCTCAAGCAACTCGCGGGCAACTTCGGCATTAACCCCGAGCAGGCCGGCGCTGCCGTGACCCAACTTCTCCCCGCACTGACCGGCGGCCTCAAGAAAAACATGGCGTCGACTGACGGCCTTGGTGCACTGATGGGTGCCTTGCAAAAAGGCAACCACACACGCTATCTCGACAACCCGGAAGAGTTGGTTCGTCCGCAAGCCGTCGATGATGGGAACGGCATTTTGGGTCACCTGTTGGGTTCCAAGGATGCCAGTCGCGCTGTCGCGCAGCAGGCCGCTACGAACACGGGTCTGGATTTCGGCATGCTGAAAAAAATGTTGCCAATGGTTGCGGCAATGACCATGGGCGGCATGAGCAAGCAGGTGCAGAATCAGGGCGCGCTCGGTGGTGCATTGAGCTCAATTACCGGCAGCGGCGCTGGCGGTATGCTCGGCAAATTCCTCGATGCCGACAACGACGGCAGCGTGCTTGACGACGTCATGGGTTTTGCCAAAAAACTGATGTAATCGCACGATGACGCCCCGCCCGCACAGTGCGGGCGGGGCGTTTTGTTTTCTCTCACGTTTACAGGCCCGCCATGCCACGCTATCGAACACGTCGCCCCCGCCGCCGTGGTGGTTTTGGTCTTAAGTTACGACTCATTCCGGTCGGACTGTTTGCGCTGTATCTCCTGTTCTATTACTTCAGCAATCGCGAGACGGTGCCGGTGACCGGCCGTAAACAGCTCGTCGATATTTCCCGTGAAGAAGAAGTGGCGCTGGGTCTGGCGTCGTATCAGGACATCTTGTCCAAATCCAATCTCGTGCGCGATGGTGAACAGCTCGACGCGGTGCGTGCCATCGGCTATCGACTGGTTGAGGCGGCACGTGCCCAGGGCATTGATCCTGGCTACGACTGGGAATTTAATCTGATCGCCTCAGATCAAGCGAACGCCTTTGCCTTGCCCGGAGGCAAAGTGGCCGTCTACACCGGCCTGCTGCCGGTGGCCAGCAATGCGGACGGTCTCAGTGCCGTCATGGGTCACGAGATTGCGCACGCTATAGCCAGGCACGGTGCCGAACGCATGGCTTACCAAAAGCTCACCCGGATTGGAGCACTGGCCGCGTCGTTTGCCCTGGGCGATCTGGGCTATCAGGGCCAGCGCATGGTGCAGGGCGCGTTGGGCGTCGGCACGCAGTACGGTATCTTGCTGCCGTTTTCGCGCAAGCACGAATCCGAGGCTGACCGAATTGGACTGTTGCTGCTGGCGCAGGCCTGCTTTGATCCGGCCGAGGCGCCGCTTCTGTGGTCGCGAATGGGAGCCAACAGCGACGGGCGCGCGCCATCCGAATTTGCATCAACTCACCCGTCGCCAGAAACCCGAATCGAGCAATTTGAGACATGGATGGCCGATGCGCAGGCCGTATACCGTGAGTACTGCCCGATTCGTTAGGTGCCGAGCGAACGCGTTGCATTCTTTCGCCGCTCAAGGTCAAATGATGTCGCATGACAGACGCTCGCCGCTATTTTCAAATTGATGACGCGCTGCGCTTGCGCCACGGCGGCGTGTTGCCGAAGGTCACTATTGCGTTCGAGACCTGGGGTGAACTGAACCCGTCGCGCACGAACACTGTCCTGATTTGCACCGGCTTATCGCCGTCAGCGCATGTGGCGTCGTCGGCCGCCGACCCGTGCTCGGGCTGGTGGGAAGACATGGTCGGCTCGGGCAAGCCCATCGACACGGACCGCTGGTTCGTTGTGTGCTACAACGCGCTGGGTAGTTGTTTTGGCAGTACCGGGCCGGCCAGTGAAAATCCGGCAACTGGCGAGCCGTATCGCCTTGATTTCCCCATGCTCACGCTCGAAGATAACGCCACTGTGGCTGCGCGATTGCTGGACCATCTTGAGGTCGCGCAGGCGGCTGCCGTGGTGGGCCCGTCGATGGGCGGGATGACCGCGCTGGCTTTTTCCATGATGTTTCCTGCACGTGTGCGACACCTGGTATCCATTTCGTCAGCGGCCCGGGCAATGCCGTTTGCGATTGCGTTGCGCTCGCTGCAGCGTGAGCTCGTGCGCAGCGACGAGCAGTGGCAGGGCGGGCACTACGATGCACAGAGTATTCCCGTCAAGGGTATGCGTCTGGCGCGCAAGCTGGGCATGGTGACCTATCGCAGTGCGGACGAGTGGCGCCACCGTTTCGGGCGCGAGCGCATCTCGCAAAGCGCAAGCTCGGGCGAGATGTTTGGCCCCGAATTTGAAATTGAATCGTACCTGCAGGCGCACGCCAACAAATTTACCGGCGCGTTCGATCCCAACTGCTATCTCTATTTGTCCCGCGCGATGGATCTGTTCGATGCGGCCGAGCACGGCGGTTCGCTGGCGGCCGGCATCGGCCTTTTGCAGATTGATAGCGCGCTGGTCATGGGCGTGCACTCAGATTTTCTGTTTCCCTATTGGCAACAGGAAGAGTTGGCCGATCTGCTGCGTGCCAGTGGCATTGACCTGTCCTTGTCGGCGCTCGAGTCGATACAGGGGCACGATTCGTTCCTGGTCGACATGGATCGCTTCCGGCCCCCGGTCTCAAAATTCATGTCGGAGTTGGCAGCGTGAAGCGCTTGACTCTGGTCGCGTTAGCGGCGGCGATGCTCGCAAGCTGCGCATCGACCGAAGATCATTTCAACGGCCCGATCATCGAGGTTGACGGTGACTTGTTGGGGCGCTATTGGCTGGTGCGTCAGAGTGAGTCCACGTTCGATGCACCGCCTGCGCAGCGCGACGACTGCGGCGAGGGCTTTGTCCTGCTGCGCTACGTGATCGACTCCCACGGCCACATTTTTGAAGCCGATGTGCTGCAGTCTGAGCCTGAGGGTTGCTATGAGGATGCGGCGATTACGCTGCTGCAGACCTGGTCATTCCTGCCCACGCAGTTCAACAAGCGTGGCTCGCCGGTGCGTGTGACCCAGCGCATTCCGTTCAGTACCGAGTAACGCCTACGGTTCGACCAGCAGCAACAGTGGATCCACCATCGTGTCGTTGAGGGCGACGGCGAAATGCAGATGCGGCCCCGTGACGCGGCCCGTTGCGCCGACTTTTCCCAGCACGTCGCCGGCGCTGACGTTGTCGCCGGGCGCAACGTCGATGGCGCTCATGTGACAATACATAGTGACAAGACCCTGGCCGTGGTCCACGAACACCGTATTGCCGTTGTAGAAAAAGTCGCCGGTTTCGGTGACCACGCCTGACGCGGGCGCGAGGATAGGTGTGCCGGTCGGCGCCGCAATGTCGAGGCCCGTATGCGGGTTGCGTGGTTCACCGTTGAAAAACCGGCGCAAGCCAAATGCACTGGACTGACGACCACGAACGGGCCAGTCAAAGGTGAAATCGGGCTTTGCTACCTGTGAGCGAAAACGTGAGAGCGCCGCGCCAATGCGCGCTCGCTCGCCGCGTATGCGTGTGAGATCGTCTTCATTGGGATTGACATGCCGCGGGTTTTTGACCGTCAGTCGCTGTTCCGGGTAGTCGCGGTCATCGACATGAAAGACGATTTTCAGAGTCGTGTCTGCGTGCGTGACCAGTATGTGCTGATCGCCGGGTTTGGTTGCCAGCGGCACGCCCACGACCGCTTGCCAATGCTGGTCACCCCGGATCACGGCCACGCGCTTGCTGCCAAATGTGACGCTCGGAGGGGTCTCGGTCAGCTCGACCAGATCGACGATCACCACGCCACCGGGTGCCGCCAGATGGGTTGGCGTGGCAAATGCGCCAGGGCCGCCAAATGCGAGCGCCAGTACGATGAAGGTGGCGGCGAAACGCAGGCCGCGGGCGGGCGCTGTCATTGGTCGTGCTCCGTATCGGTGACAACGGCATCTGCCCGGCCTTCGGCCAGTCTGATTTTCAGTTTATCGCCCTCGTGCAGGTCGTGGCTGTCGCGTGCAATGATGCCGTCGGGCCGCGTGACGATGGCGTAGCCCCGTGCAAGCGTTGCCTGTGGCCCCATGGTGTCGAGCGTGCGCGACGCGATATCGAGACGTGCACGCGCTTGTGACAAGCGAACCTGCATGCGCTGTTCCAAACTGCGGCTGGCGCGATCCAGGCGGGTGCGCAAGGCCGCCACCTGTCGATCTGGCGAGTGCCGCAGTAGTCGGTCGCCGGTGCGCTGCAGGCGATGACGTTGGTTTTGCAGTAGGCGCCGCATCGATTGATCGAGCCGTCGCTCGGCATCATCCAGCCGCTGCGCCATCGTTTGCAACGCGGTACCTGGGTGACGCGCCTGATGTCTAGAATTAAGGAAATTAAGAGCTTGGCGCGCATTGATGATGTAACGCCGTAATGCGCGCTCGCCCCGTTTGTGTACGCCACTGAGCGTGGCTGCCAGTGTTGCCCGGTCCGGCACCACCAATTCGGCCGCCGCGGACGGCGTCGGTGCGCGCACGTCGGCCGCGAAGTCGCAGATGGTGACGTCGGTTTCGTGGCCCACGGCACTGACGGTCGGGATGTCCGATTCAAAGACGGCCCGGGCCACGATCTCCTCGTTGAATGGCCACAAATCTTCGAGTGAGCCGCCGCCGCGCGCGAGTATCAGTACGTCACATTCGTTGCGGTCATGGGCGATGTCGAGGGCATCGACAATGGCC
>CAYGSQ010000305.1:0-5162 GCA_964352435.1 uncultured Gammaproteobacteria bacterium
ATCCATGCAAACGAAATCAGCAGCGCGGGCCTACGCCGGGTCACCCGCCAGCGCAGTGTCGAGCTCAGCAGTGCAACGACGACCGTCGCCATGGCAATGGTCCCAACCACGCGCACAGCGATTGGCGCCAGCGATTCAGTGACCAGGATACACAAGACGCAGACCGCCACCAGAACAACTTCCAGCACACGACCCAAATTGGACAACAATGTTCTGGTGGGCAAAAGCTCAAGCAATGAGCGCGTGTAACGCAGTGCAAAAAACAGGGACAGGCAGATGAAGAACATCGCCACGGGCGAACCGGTGCCGAGGATGCCAAGACCCTGAACTTGCCACGTTAGCCCGTCAGCATAAAGAAGAGCGGCCAGCGTCGATGCGCACAGCCCGGAGAGAAGAAGCAGTTTGATGTCGCGCCAGAAAAGACCGATCAAAAGGGACATGATCGACATGACCATCAACGCACCGAACGCCGGATGGCCCAAACCGGCAAAAGCCTGCGAAAAGGTAACTCCGGGGGTTGCCGCGGTGAGCAACGGCAGCACAGATGCAAACGCCGCGCCGGACGCCGCTGAACTTGCACAAGTGAGCAGTGCGATCAAACCGCAAATGTAGCGCTTCATGACTGCCAAACGACGCTCTCCCTAATCGTCTACGGCGACTGAGCATGCACTCGCCGCGATCAGGCAGCGCCCATCGTGGAGGCGCCCTCACGCCAGTACATGCGCAGGAACATAAAGCAAAAACATTGCCAATTCTAATTGGGAAAACGTTCCCATTTTACGCGCAAAACAATGCGCGGTTGCGCGGCGCATTTCGCGCCCGCGCAACGAGGGTTTTAGCGGTGCTGCGTGCGGAAGCTGCAGGGATCGAGTTCGTGCCGATGCAAAAGCTTGTAAAACTTACTGCGATCACGCCCGGCCAAACGCGCCGCATGCGACACGTTGCCCTGAGTGCTGCGTAGAACACGCACCAAATACTGCCGCTCGAAACGACTGCGCGCTTCGTTCAATGTCGGCATTTCACTTACTTCCTGGTTCAGCGCATTCGCGACCAGGGACTTGGGTATTAAAGACGTCGTGCAAAGTGCCACTGTTTGCTCCACCACGTTTTGAAGTTGACGAACATTGCCCGGCCATGGTGCTGCTAAAAGAGCATCCATCGCGTCGGGCGCAAAATCTTTGTTATGCGGCTCTTTGCCCTTATCGAGCTGAGCCAGAAAGTGACGCGTCAACAAGGGAATGTCTTCGCGTCGATTGGACAACGGTGGCACCTTCAGGCGCACCACGTTCAAACGATAAAAAAGGTCTTCACGAAAATCGCCGGCGCGCGTTGCTTTCTCGAGGTCGCGATGAGTCGCGGAGATAACACGTGCATCGACCGCTACGGTTTGCGATCCGCCAATCGGGCGCACTTCTTTTTCTTGCAGAACACGCAAAAGTTTGGCCTGAAATGCGAGTGGCATGTCGCCGATCTCATCGAAGAAAAGTGTACCGCCGTCAGCCGCGCGAATGAGCCCGGCGTTCTGTTCGATTGCGCCGGTAAACGCGCCCTTCTTGTGCCCGAACAATTCAGACTCAAGAAGCGATTCAGGAACCGACGTACAGTTGATCGCAACAAATGCGTTTTTGGCGCGGCTGCTCTCGTTATGAATGGCCCGCGCCAGTAACTCTTTACCCGTGCCGCTTTCGCCAACGATCAAAATAGACGCCTCCGAACGCGCCGCCAGACGCGCGCGCTCTAAAAGCGCCTGCATGTTTGGGCTACGAGTAATGATGCTCTTACCCCATTCATCGTCGTGATCGTCATCGCGCACGCCACTTTGACGCAACGCCTTGTCGACGCAGCCAAGCAGCCGTTCACTGTCACAGGGTTTCGTGAAAAAACCGTGCAGGCCACGCTGTGTGGCGTCCACCGCATCGGGAATGGTGCCGTGGGCGGTTAAAATGATGACCGGCAGGGTCGGCCGTTCAGCCTGAATCGAGTCAAACAGCGCCAGGCCGTCCATGCCGTCCATGCGCAAGTCGGTAATAACAACCTGCGGCTGGAATACAGGCAGTTTGCCCAGGGCTTTTTGTCCACTATCGACCGCTTCGACATCGTAGCCTGCCGACCGCAGTCGGTAGCTAAGTAACCGTAGCAACCCCGGATCATCGTCGACCAGCAAAACTCGCGATCGGTCCATGTGCAATCACGCCCAAATAACTAATAGTGGAGACAGCCTGCGGCGATCACGAAGGCAATTCAAATGTCGGTTTTTGCAGACAAGTGCACCGGCGCCCGGGCAGAAGCGCCGGTGCAACGCACCAGTTTTACTGGTTTTTCACGCGACCTGCCGCCCATTCAGCTTTGCTCAGCTGACCATCGGCGTCTTTATCGAGCGCGCTGAACTTATCCAGCAAACCGTATTCCTCGCCCGCCTCGGCAACGGACAGGTAGCCGTCACTGTTTTTGTCCAGGGCAGCGAAACGATCGGCAGGTTCCGCCTGTGCAATGACGGGCCAAAAGGCACCCGTCAGTAATAGTCCTGTCGGAATCGTCATGTACTTGCGTTTCATGTTTACTCCAGTTGATTCGGCACAAGAATGTGCTGAACAGGCTCTCCAAGGTTTGTGCCAGAACGCGTTATGTTTACTCAAGTGACTGGTAACGCACAGATTTGAGGAATGGTGGACGTGGCTCGCCATACCTCAAATCGAAGCCGTGCGGTCACACCTTTGCGCGCCGCTGCACGCAGACTACTGAATTCATTGGAAACGGCCGTGTGGCCGCTCGGCCCATCGGGTCTATTTGCAACATAAGTATTTGAAAATTATAATTATGTTGCTTTGACGACGCTACGCCACAGTGATACAAAGGCGATGAGAAAAATAAGAATGCGTCGCCAAAAATCAGCCTGCCAAAGCAGGTCAAAAGACAAGACGCCACAAAACGATCACTCAGCACGCGCTCCGACTATCCCATTAGGGGGACACTATGACTCTTAGACAACTTGTGACAGCCACAGCCACTACGCTGGCCATTGGATTGACCACTGCCGGCATCGCCAGCGCAGCGCAATCCGACCTCAGCGCGCGCGCTGGCGTCGATATCAAACGCGACGCAATCAATGGTCACGCACGATTTGTCCGCGCTGAAAAAGGCGCCGACCTGATGCCGGGAAGCGGTGAGAAAAGCCAGAATTTTTTGCGTGCACACGGTGCGATGTTTGGCGTGCAAAACGCGCAAGATGTCCTGCGGCGCACCGATGCGCGCACCGATGAACTCGGCATGCGCATCGAAACCTACGAGCAACATATCAATGGTGTGCCGGTGTTTGGTGCGCAATTAAAGACCACCATGACGCGCGAAGGAAAACTGCAGGCCGTTTACGGCGCACTTGTTGACAACGCTGCCATTGACACAACGCCGCGCATTAGCGCGCGCGATGCGGCCGATCGCGCCGTGGCCCACATTGCCAATTCGGCGGCAGGTAGCCAAGCAGGTGCATTGAGCGCCGGCGACGGCACGCTCTACGTTTTTAATGCCGCCCACACGCGTGGCCGGCGCGGCGACAGTGAACTGGCGTTCGAAATCGAAATTACCGGGACCGATCTGCGTGAATTTGTGTACGTTAACGCGCACAGCGGCAAGATTAGCGATCAGATCACCGGCACCTACGACGCGCTGGATCGTCGGGTTTACGAAGGGGGCCTTACCACGGGCAACCTCGTGTGGTCAGAGGGCGATGCCGCCCCGACCGGCACGGAGGCCTGGGACAACCTGATCGATTATTCAGAAGACACCTACAATTTGATCTCGAGCATCACCGGCGGCACATATCTGAGCTGGGACGGCAACGACAGCATCATGCACGCCGTCAACAATGACCCGGCGATCAATTGCCCAAACGCGCAGTTCACCGGTAGCTACATTCGTTTTTGCAACGGCACGACCACAGACGATGTCGTCGGCCACGAATGGGTGCACGGTTACACGCAAGAAACCCACGGTTTGATTTACCGTTTCCAGTCCGGCGCCATGAACGAAGCGTATTCGGATATCTTCGGCGAAATAGTCGACTTTCTGAATGGCGACGGTAACGACTCACCCAACACGCTGCGCAACGCAGGCGCATGTTCGATTTTTGGCGGCAGTTCGCCACCATCATTTACCGTGACTGCCCCGCAGTCGGTAGCGGGCAACTACGCCGTTGGCTCTGCGCAGTTCAATCCGGCGACCGGTTCAGCCACCGCCCAAGGCAATGTCACTGAGCCTGCCAACGGCTGCGGTGCTATTACCACGAACCTCGCCGGCCAGATTGCACTGATCGATCGCGGTGGCTGCGATTTTACTGAAAAAGTACTCAATGCACAGGCGCAAGGCGCGCTGGGCGTCATCGTGATTAACAACGACGGCAACGGCATCATGTCCATGGGCGGCGCGGCCCTCGGTATTACGATCCCGTCTTTGTTTATTGGTCAAGGCGACGGTACGGCATTAAAAGCTGCAGCGCCGATCTTCGCATCGATTGGACTTGGCGGCGCCTCGGATCAAAGCTATCGCTGGCTCACTGGCGAAGACTCCACGGCCTTCGGTGGCGCCATTCGCGACATGTGGACACCTGGTTGCTTCGGCGACCCGGGCAAAGTGTCTGACAACAACTACGCGTGCGACCTGGAAGAACTGGACAACGGTGGCGTGCACTCCAACTCGGGCATCATCAACCACGGCTTCGCGCTGTTGGTCGACGGCGGCACCTACAATGGTCAGACCATCTCATCGATCGGCCTGACCAAGGCGGCACACCTGTACTGGCGCACGATGAGTGTGTATCAAACACCTGTATCGGGCTACTCAGATCACGCCAGCGCGCTGGCAGCATCCTGCGACGATCTGATCGATCAGCCGCTCAACTCACTGAGCGTTGATCAGGCGATCACCGATCCGTCCCGCGATTCGTTCACCGCTTCCGATTGCGCGCAGGTTGACAAGATCATTGCAGCCCTGGAACTCAACCAGCAACCTGAGCAGTGTGGCTATGCAACGCTGTTGGCACAGAATCCGCCAGCTCTGTGCGCCGACGGCGAAACGCCGGTTGCAGCGCTCGAGAACAACTTCGACACCGATCTGGGCGGTTGGACAACCGGCAGCCGTGCCGTTGCCAACGCGGCGACGTTCGATGT
>CAYGSQ010000306.1:0-5161 GCA_964352435.1 uncultured Gammaproteobacteria bacterium
CACACCCGACGGGCACAAATACCCCGCGTCAATCCGCGCGTCACACTGCAACGTGGCCGTCAGCTTCAGGTTCGGCTACGCCATAGTTTCAGCGAACTGGACAACGGCGAGGGCCAACGCGTTTTTTCTGCGCACCTCACGGACGCGCGCGTTACCTGGCAATTTAACAATCGCGCGCTGCTCCGGCTGGTGGTGCAGCATCAGGACGTCAATCGCAACACCGACTTATATGTCGATGATGACGTAGACAGCCGCAGTCGCACGCTCGCAACGCAGCTTTTATACTCCTACAAAGTGAATCCACAGACCGTACTGTTTCTGGGCTACTCAGACGGGGCCCAAGACGGTGATCTGCTCACACGATTTGAGAAAACCAACCGCACGCTTTTTGCGAAGGTCGGCTACGCATGGCTGCCATAGGCGCTGCCCGGATCGAATGCTAAACTGACGGCTCTGCACCCGGCGTGCGCCCAGCTTGCCCTTCCAAGGATGCTCGACACCCTCGAACATATTGAGACGCCCGAAGGCGTCAGCCTCAGCGTGCGGCCCGCAGGCCCCTACGTGCGCATCATTGCCCGGATTATTGACTGGCTCATTATGGGCGCCGTGTTGATGGTCACGGCTCTGATATTTTATTCGCTAGGCTCTTTTGGCGAAGGCTTGTTCCTGATCTTTGCGTTTATCATGGTGTGGCTTTACGACGTGCTGTTCGAGGCTTACGGTGGCGGCGCTACGCTTGGAAAAAAGATCATGCGTTTGCATGTGGTCCACACGAACGGTTCGCCCGTAAGCCTGGGCGGCGCCGTGCTGCGCAATTTCTTGCGCGTACCCGACTGGCTCCCGAGTCTCTACTCGCTTGGTCTGTGCCTCGGATTTGGCAATGCACGATTCCAGCGTTTGGGCGACATGGCGGCCAGTACAGTTGTCGCCTATCGCCAGGGGTTCACACAAAGTGCTGTCACGCACACGACCCAACACAGCGGTCAGCTGCGCCTGGCGCTATCACGTGATGAGCACAAAGCCATCGTGCAGTTTGCCGAGCGCTCGAGTTCACTGTCGCACGAACGCTGCCGCGAACTTGCCAACCTGTTGACGCCCGCCACTGGATTGTCCGACGACGACGCGATCAGCGCGTTACAGGCGCACGCCAACTGGTTGAGTGGCCGCGCGTGAAGCAAAAAGACTTCGAAATCGCCTATGCCGAGACGTGGGACCAGTTCGAGCGCTGGATCAACGGCGAGGACAACGCCAGTCTCAATGTCATCGACGTCCCCAAAACGTACCGCCAGATTTGCCATCATTTGAGTCTTGCCAGAGCGCGTAACTATTCCGCGTCACTGGAAGATCGCCTCAATCGACTAGCGTTGAATGGCCATCGGGTTTTGTATGCCGCACGCATCTCCGACCGATCGAAATTATTGCGTTTTTTCGCGCGCGATTTTCCGCGCAGCGTGCGCGCGAATGGCTGGCTGGTATTGTTCACGGCGCTTCTGTTCTATGGTCCGTTCCTGGGCATGATGGGCGCCATTGCGCTCAAACCAACGCTGGCTTATTCCGTAATCGCGCCCGCTCAAGCCAACGAGTACGAGGACATGTACAGCGATGCGGCCAAGCGCATCGGCACCCGCGATTCGGGCGACGACGTCATGATGTTTGGCTACTACATCATGAACAACATCAGTATTGGCTTTTATACTTTTGCCTCCGGCGCGCTGATCGGTATCGGATCGATCTACGTGGTGCTCAGCAACGGACTGTCTATTGGTGCCGTCCTCGGTCACTTGAGTCAGCAGGGTCTGGGCCACAATCTGTGGCCATTCATTGCCGGCCACGGTGCATTTGAACTCAACGCCATCGTCCTCGCGGGCGCCGCCGGCCTCAAACTGGGCTTCAGTTTTTTTGCACCCGGTCGGAGACGGCGCACCGACGCCCTGCGTCATGCGGCCGACGAATCAATGCCGCTGGTGTACGGATTCACCGCCATGCTGCTGATTGCAGCGTTTATAGAAGCGTTTTGGTCCTCAACCACCTGGCCGCCCAATGCGGCCAAGTACACGGTTGGCGCCCTTCTCTGGACGCTAATTCTGAGCTATTTCTTGCTCGCGGGTCGCGACCGTGGAGCTTGAACGCGTAGCGGTCGCCATTCGCCCACGCAATGATTGGGAAGCCATAGATCTTGGCCTGCGCCTGGCCCAGCGTCACGGTGGACGGGTGTGGCCACTGTGGTTTGTCGCCAGTGCCCCCTGGTTCCTGGTCATCGGTACGGCCGGTATTTTAGCCGGGTATTTCTGGCAGGCTTTGCTCGTGCTGTGGTGGATCAAACCTATGTTTGAACGCGTGCTGCTGCACGTGTTTGGCCGCGTGGTGTTTGACGATCAACCGGCGCAATCGGAATTTTTTGGCATCGCATTTCGCAGAGTATTTGGGCCGGGCCTGGCCAGCGCCCTCACCTACCGGCGGTTCGAGCCAGCCCGTTCATTTAACTTGCCCGTCTGGCAACTCGAACGTCTCACAGGCCGCGACAGACGGCGTCGATCCAGTGTGCTGCAGATGGGCACGGGTGCGACGGCGGTTGTGCTGTCGCTGGTCTCGGCCGCGTTGGTGTTCCTGGCCTTCGCGACGCTGACATTTCTCGCACTGGCGCTCGCGACCCAGCAGCTAACCGTGTTTCAACCGCTCGATGCAGAATATTTTTTGAACGAGTTGATCGCGCAAACCGAGACTTTTGGCAAGCCCTGGCAATTCGTCCTGCTCGCCATCTACTGGTTGAGTGAAGGGCTGATCGCGCCATTTTATAGTGCCGCCGGCTTCTCCTTGTACCTCAATCGGCGCACGCATCTTGAAGCGTGGGATGTCGAGCTGGAATTCCGCCGTCTGATTCGCCGGCGCAATCTCGCAGGCGTCGTCGTCGCAATAGTTCTGGCTTGCGGGTTGCCGCCGACGCCATCCCATGCGCAGGATCTGGAACAAGAGCGTGCGGACGTGCGATCGCAAATTACCCAGATCGTCGACAACGCGGACTTCGGTGAGCATCAGACACACACGCGCTGGGTACTAAAAAGCCAGGCGGATGAAGAAGAGGACGCAGAGTCGGCACAAACCTTCGAGAGCGCCAGTCCGTTTGCGCGCCTGCTCGCGGTGCTTACCGAGTCAATACTCTGGGTACTGGTCGCCGCGCTGTGCCTCTTGCTGTTCATCTATCGCGCGCACTGGCTCGGCTGGATGAAGGGCAGCCGTGTGCCGCTGGCCAAGCGAAGAAACGTTGACGGCAGCCTGCTACTCGACGCCGATGAGATGCCGGACGACGTGCCAGCTCAGGTGCGTACGCTGTGGCAAAGCGGGCGCCAGCGTGACGCTCTGAGCTTGCTCTATCGCGGCGCATTGACCGTGCTGGATGAGCGCCACGAACTGCGCATCGGTCCGAGTGACACCGAGGGCGACTGCGAACGACGCGTCCTGCAGCAACTGGACGAGGAGACGGCCGGCTATTTCGCCCGCATTGCCAATCACTGGCAGCGTATTGCCTACGCGCATCAAAGTCCGAGCGAAGATCAGGTCGACGAGCTGTGCCACGAGTGGCGCCTGATCGGGGCAAGCCACTCGTGAATGAACGTGCCGTTGCCGCAGGCCTGGTTGGCGTTCTGACAATTGGGTTGGTCGCGTTCTTTTTTTCTGCCTATAAAAAAGAAACCTACGAGCGATTCATTCCCCCCACAGGCGAAGCACGCGCAAACCCGGTTCTGGGCGCGCAGCGACTGCTGGAGTTATTGGGCTACGACGTCGTTAGCCGCAGCGAGTTTGCACCCACGCTTGAACCACCCGCAACGTCGGACACCGTGGTCGTCACATTCAATTACGAACGCATGGAGGAAAGTCAGCTTGATGAATTGATGCGCTGGGTTGCCGCTGGCGGGCATCTTGTTGTCGAAGCGCAACCTTACCTCAGTTACGACTATGACCCGCTGCTCACGGCGGTGGGCGTTACGACCATCTTGCGGCGCCCACAAAACCATGATGGGCAAGACCGTGTGAATCGTAACAGCGTGGTTGCCGAGGCCGTCTACCCCTGGGACCAAACGGCCAACGCCGAACGGGATTTGTGGGGCAATATTAACGACGACAACCTGATCAGCCTGGATTTCGGCACAAACGAACTGGTCTATGCCGTGCACGATCAGTTCGGTATTTTTGCCGGGCAGCTGGCGTATGAAAAAGGCCGCTTGACCGTCGTTGCCGACCTTGGGATCGTGCAAAATCTCCGGATTAGCGAGGAAGATCACGCGTTCATGCTGACGCGTCTAGTTGGAACCACCGCCGATGCGGGCCGTGTCTGGCTATTTTATGGCAGCAAATTTCCGGGACTGTGGTCACTCCTGGTCGAGCGCGTTGGCTACGTGTTGATCGCCGCTGGCGTTTTGCTGGCGCTGTGCCTTTGGTGGGCCGCACAGCGATTTGGACCGCCCATCGCGCCACCACAGGACGTACGCAAAGCCTTCATTGATCATGTGGAAGCAAGCGGACGTTTTTTGTGGCGGCACAAACAAGGAGCGCGACTTCTGGTCAGTACCCAGCAGGCATTTTTGCGCGATGCGCGGACGCGCCACCCCACTCTGCGCCGCTTTAACGACGACGAACGTGATCAATATCTGGCGCGCATCTGTGGCGTACCGCAAGCTCAAGCCAGCGCGTGCCTGCAGCCACTGCAGTCGCGGGCGCACGCAGACTTTACGAGTCAAATTCAAACACTAAAAACTATGTGGACACGACTATGAACGACAATCATCCCATCGCGCAGGTGCGTACCGCCGTGCAGCAGGCCGTCATTGGCCAGCAAGAAGTCATCGATCAAGTGCTCATCGCGCTTTTAGGCGGCGGCCACGTATTGCTCGAGGGCGTGCCGGGCCTTGGCAAGACTTTGCTGGCGCGCGCATTGGCGAAGGCCCTGGACATGAACTTCTCGCGTGTGCAGTTCACACCTGACCTGATGCCCAGTGACGTCAGCGGTCATGCCGTCTACGATCCGAAGGCCGAGTCGTTTCGAATTCGACGCGGTCCGATTTTCACCAAGTTGCTGCTGGCCGATGAGATCAACCGCGCACCGGCCAAAACCCAGGCCGCGCTGCTGGAAGTCATGCAGGAGCGTCAGGTCACAATCGAGGGC
>CAYGSQ010000307.1:0-5144 GCA_964352435.1 uncultured Gammaproteobacteria bacterium
CTTATGCGCTGTCCAAACATCCCGGCCCGGTGTCGCCTGGACGAATAAACCTCGTCAAGCGGGCCGGTTGGGCGCCAATATCGGGGCTACGAGTCCGGATTGCCAGCGTCGCCAAAGAGAGACAGACTGTCGGCCCCGCCCGCGCCCGGCACGCCCTCACTTGGTGCAAGCCCAAAATGGCGATACGCGCGCGCTGTGGCCACCCGGCCACGCGCTGTGCGCATCATAAACCCTTGTTGGATAAGAAAGGGCTCCAGTACGTCTTCAATCGTGCCGCGTTCTTCGCCGACGGCGGCCGCGAGCGAGTCCACGCCAACCGGTCCACCGCCAAATTTCTCGATAATGGTGCGCAGGACCTTTTGGTCCATCACGTCAAAGCCTTCGGGATCGACCTCCAGCATTTCGAGCGCGGCATCGGCCACCTCGGCCGTCACCCGGCCATCAGCCTCGACTTCGGCGAAGTCGCGCACGCGGCGCAGCAGTCGGTTGGCGATACGCGGCGTACCGCGGGAGCGCTGCGCGACACGGGCGGCGCCCTGCGGTGCCACATCAAGATTGAGGATGTCGGCACTGCGCGTGACGATGCGCGTGAGCTGCTCGGTGTCATAGAACTCGAGGCGCTGCACGATGCCGAACCGGTCGCGTAGTGCTCAGCTGCGCATCCCGGCACGCGTTGTCGCACCGATCAGCGTGAACGGCGGCAGGTCAATCTTGATTGAGCGCGCCGCCGGTCCCTCGCCGATCATAATGTCAAGCTGGTAATCCTCCATCGCTGGATAAAGCACTTCTTCAACTACCGGGGACAGACGATGGATCTCATCGATGAACAGCACATCGCGCGGTTCGAGATTGGTTAGAAGCGCCGCCAGATCGCCAGCCTTCTCAAGGACCGGCCCGGACGTTTGCCGCAACTGCGTGCCAAGCTCATTGGACACAATATGCGCAAGCGTCGTCTTGCCCAAACCCGGTGGCCCGAAAATCAACATGTGGTCCAGCGCATCGCCGCGGCGACGGGCCGCTTCGATGAAGATTTTCATCTGCTTTTTGACCGCGGTCTGACCCACGTAGTCGTCCAGCCGCGCGGGACGAATGGCACGCTCGATGTGTTCTTCGGCGGGCGTTGCTTGCGCTGCGATCAAGCGGTCTTCTTCAATCATGCGATGGTTAACTCAACGTGTACTTGCCAGCATCATGTGGCACTCAGCTTGAGTGCATCCCGGATCATTTGTTCAGCCGTGCGGTCTTGCGTAACGATCTTGTCGAGCAAACGCGACACCTCAGCACTGCGATAGCCCAGCGCCAACAAGGCACTCACCGCCTCAGCGCGCGGCGAGCTGCCGGTGAGACCGGGTGCCACACTTACCGGCGCGTCGCGTTTGTCGAGCCGATCGGCCATTTCGACCACCAGTCGCTCTGCCGTCTTTTTGCCAATGCCCGGCAGCTTGATCAGCCGGGCCGTGTCCTTGGCGTGCACGCTGCTGACAAAATCGCCCACGCTGATGCCGGACAAAATGGTGATGGCCAGCCGCGCGCCAACACCCGAAACTTTGATTAGCGAACGAAACAACGCGCGTTCGTCTTCGGTCGCAAAACCGTAGAGGGCCTGCGAGGTTTCACTCACCGCCAGATGCGTAAACAACGCGGTATCGCCGCCCACGGACGGCAGATCGTAATAGGTGGACATCGGCACGCTGACTTCATAGCCCACGCCGCCCACATCAATCAAAACATCCGCCGCGTATTTGGCCGCGATGCGCCCGCGCAAAAAACCAATCATGCGCCCGTCGCCCGTGCCAGGGCTTGCGCCGCACGACGCCCCTGCGCGTGACACAGCGCCACCGCCAGCGCGTCCGCTGCGTCTTCATTGATTGCGCCATCGAGCTTGAGTATCGACTTCACCATGACCTGCATTTGCGTTTTCTCGGCCGCGCCGTAGCCGGTGACCGCCTGTTTGACCGCGCGCGGCGCATATTCGTAAACCTGCGAGCTGGCGAGCACGCCCCATGCGGCGCACAGAGCGGCAGAACGCGCCTGGCCAAGCTTGATGGCGCTATCGGCATTGCGATGGACAAACACTTTCTCCAATGCGATCTCGCCGGGCGTATATTGCTCCAGGACTTCGCGCATGGAGCCAAAGATTTCTTCCAGCCGCGCCACGTGCGTGCCCTTGGCCGTGCGAATACAGCCGCTGGCCACATACGCCATCTGCGGCCCGTCGGCGTCGATCACCCCGAAACCCGTGCTGCGGGATCCCGGGTCAATGCCAACGATGCGCACAACGGACAACGACTAGCCGGCCAGTGCTTCGAGAATGTCGTCGGCGATGTCGGCGTTGGAATACACCTCCCCCACATCGTCCAGATCTTCCAGCATCTCCAGCAACTTGAGCATCGTGCTGGCTTCTTTTTCGTTGAGCTCGGCGGTGGTCGAGGCCTGCATGGTTTGTTCGGCATTGGCCGGCTCGAAACCGGCGGCCACCAACGCGTCACGCACGGCTTCAAAGTCGTTGGGACTGGTCATGACGTCCTGGCTGCCGTCTTCATGCACGACAACGTCTTCGGCTCCGGCCTCAAGCGCCGCTTCCATCAGACCGTCTTCGTCCACACCCTGGTCATAGGAAATAAGCCCGACGTGGTTAAACAGGTAGGCGACCGAGCCGTCTGCCCCGAGATTGCCACCGAACTTGCTGAACGCATGGCGCACGTCCGCGACCGTACGATTGCGGTTGTCGGTCATGCAGTCGACCATCACGGCAACGCCGCCGGGGCCGTAGCCCTCATAGCGCACGTCCTCGTAATTGACGCCGTCCAGATCGCCCGAGCCGCGTTTGACGGCACGTTCAATGTTGTCTTTGGGCATCGACTGCGCTTTGGCTTTGTCGATGGCCAGACGCAGGCGCGGGTTCGATTCGATTTCCCCTCCGCCCATCTTGGCCGCCACCGTGATTTCACGGATCAGCTTGGTGAAAAGCTTGCCGCGTTTTTTATCCTGGGCGCCCTTGCGGTGTTGGATATTCGCCCATTTACTATGGCCTGCCATAAGTCCTCGTCAATCAGTCGTTTGTAGATAAAGTTAGAAGTTCAGGCGAAAGCCTACGTGCAAGCCGGTGTCGAAGCTTTGCGATTTTTGCGTCAGTCCGTCTTTAAAATCCGCGCGCACGTTGCGCAGGCCGATATACACATCGCCCTGACGCAGCACGGCGTAGGTGGCCTGAATCGAGACATCCAAAATTTGGTCCAGATCCCCGAACGCCAACACATCGGGCGCAAAATAAAGGTGGCCGGCAACGCCAATGCGATTGTAGTTCGGCAGTTTGGCGTCGAAAAAGCCGCCCACCGCCAAAGCGCTACCGCTGGCACTGAAGCCATTGGCGTCGGCATACATGATGCGACCACCGATGCCGGCGTTGACCGGACGGGCCTGCGTAGCGGCGTTGCCCTCGATGGTGAAACCTACCGCCAGCACGTCACCCCGATCCTGGTGGTGTAGCCAGGACGCATCGACCCGCGTCTTGCGCGCCTCATACGAGTGCGCATAGGTCACGCGCGCCGCATCGTCGTTCAGATCGAGATCAAGCGTATCGGCGCTGGCACTCATGCCAGCGACCGCCAGCGTGGCGCCGGCTGCAGTCGTTCTAAACAAAGTTCTAAAAAAGAGCACTGGTCTATCTCCGTGCAATCAAATGGCGAGATGGCTGGCCCATGTTCCCACGGCCCGATCGGTCAATCGGGGTATGATACCGGTTTGAGACTCTGACACCTACCGCAGACCACCGTGAACAGCGAACGCGAGCCAACCAACCCCGAAACCATTCTGTCGACGGCCATGCAACTGGCCGAATGCGGCGATGGAACGGCGACCGCGCGCGGCGAACGTATCGCGCACCTGCTCACAGTGCTCGATGCCGATGTTGAGATCGTGGTAGCGGCCCGTTTGTTCCCGCTGCTCGAAAGCAATGAATTGGCGGCCCGCGACATCGAAAAACGCATGGGGCGCAAAATAGCGCGACTGTGCCGCGAGCTGGTCAAACTATCGCAATTTGGTTTGGCCGAAGGCTGGGAGCCCGGTCAACAGCTGGGCGTTAGTCAGGCCGATGCGTTACGCAAGATGCTTCTGGCCATCGCCGACGATGTACGCCTCGTGCTGGTGCGCATCGCAGATCAGCTGTGCCGCCTGCAAACAGCAAAAAGCGCCACGGCGGCCAAGCGCCGCCATCTGGCCATTGAGGCGCGCGATGTGTTTGCCCCGCTCGCCAATCGCCTGGGCATCTGGCAGCTCAAGTGGGAAATGGAAGATCTGGTCTTCCGCTTTCTCGAACCCGACACCTACAAACGCATTGCCGGCTGGCTGTCAGAGCGTCGCGTGGACCGCGAGGACTACATCGCACGGGTCATCGACATCTTTGACCAGAGCATGCGCGAAGACGGCATCGAGGCACAAATTCGCGGCAGACCAAAGCATATTTACAGCATTTACAAGAAGATGCAGCGTAAAAATGTAGGGTTTTCTCACGTATATGACGTGCGCGCCATCCGCATCTTGGTGGACACCGTCGCGCAGTGCTACGCGGTTTTGGGCGCCATCCACGGTCGCTGGCCGCACATCCCGGGCGAGTTCGATGACTATATCGCCACGCCCAAGGGTAACAATTACCAGTCCTTGCACACCGCGGTGGTCGGCCCCGAGAAGAAGACGCTGGAGATTCAGATCCGCACGTTTGAGATGGACGCACATGCAGAGCTCGGGGTGGCGGCGCACTGGAAATACAAGGAAGGCGGCGGACGAACAGACGAATCATTCTTAAGAAAAATCAATTGGCTAAGAAGCATACTTGAACCGAATTATGATGAAGAAACACAGAACGATCTCATCGATCAAATGCAAAGCGAAGCGTTCGAGGACCGGGTTTACGTGCTCACGCCGGGCGGCGACATTGTCGACCTGCCGCAGGGCGCCACCCCGCTCGACTTTGCCTATCATGTACACACGGATATCGGCCATCGCTGCCGCGGCGCCAAAGTGGGCGGTCGCATGGTCCCGCTGACATACGCACTCAGCAACGGCGATAGCGTCACAATCATCACCGGCAAGGTGGCCCAACCATCCCGGGACTGGCTGATTCCGCAGCTGGGTTATCTCAAGTC
>CAYGSQ010000308.1:0-5139 GCA_964352435.1 uncultured Gammaproteobacteria bacterium
CCGCGTGCTGATACCGCGCAGCGTGCGGGCCGCTTCATTGCTGGCGAAGCGCTGCGGCGTAATCTCATCGCGATGCTCGGTGCCCTTCTGACTGACCGACGCGAAGCCAGCGCCAATTTCCACGCCCTTTGCCGCGTTAATGCCCATCATGGCGGACGCGATCGTGGCATCAAGCTTATCGAACACCGGGTCGCCAAGGCCCACCGGTACACCGCTTGCCACCACGTTAACGCGCGCGCCCATCGAGTCGCCGGACTTACGCAATGCATCCATATACGTTTCGAGTTCCGCGACACGCGCGGGGTCCGCACAGAAAAACGGGTTGTCGTCGACGGTGTTGCGATCGACCATAGCCAGATCGATCGGGCCCAGTGCGCCAAGGTAGCCGTAAATCTCAATCCCACACTGCTCGTGGAGAAATTTGCGGGCAATGGCGCCGGCCGCGACGCGCATGACCGTCTCGCGGGCACTTGAGCGGCCGCCGCCACGGTAGTCACGCACGCCGTACTTGTGCAGATAGGTGTAGTCCGCGTGGCCGGGCCGGAACTGATCCTTGATCTTGCTGTAATCCTTGGAGCGCTGATCCATATTGCGCACCAGAAGCCCAATCGCCGTGCCGGTGGTGTGCCCCTCAAAGACGCCGGACAGTATTTCGACCTGATCCGGCTCGCGCCGTTGCGACGTATGCCGCGACTTGCCCGAGCGCCGGCGCTCTACATCGTTCATGAGGTCGTCGGCAGACAGCGCCAGCCCCGGCGGACACCCGTCCACAATGCAGCCAAGCGCCGGGCCATGGCTTTCGCCAAATCCCGTCACCGTGAATAAACGTCCGAAACTACTACCCGACATGGCACGCCTCACTGGTTGGCCACAAGTCACTCGCCGCACGCAGCGTGTGCGCGGTCACGGCAAAAACGCCGTCACCGCCATGTTCAAATTCGCACCACAGTATATCGAGGGTTGGGTACGCTGCGACGAGTGCATCCGCGCTCTCGCCCACCTCGACCAGCATGACGCCGTCGTCCGTCAGATGATGCGCGGCATTGGCCAGCAATTGGTGCACCAGTGCGAGACCGCCCTGCTCCGCATGCAGCGCCCGCGCGGGCTCATGCTCAAACTCAGCTGGCAGCGCCGCCATGCTCGGCGCACCGACGTACGGTGGATTGGCGATAATCAAATCGTAGCGCTGATCGCCCAGCGCCGAAAACAGATCCGACTGTATAAGCGTCACGCGATCAGCAACGTCATGCCTGGCGACATTGGCACGCGCGACGTCGAGCGCGCCCTCGTCGATCTCGGCCGCGTCGACGACCACGTCGTCCAGCCACTTTGCGCACGCAATGCCGATACAGGCGCTGCCCGCGCACATATCCAGAATACGGGCCCCCGGTTCCAGCGCCGCCCAGGGCTCAAAGCCGTCCTGAATCAACTGGGCAATGGGCGACCGCGGAATAAGCACACGCGGATCGACCTCAAACTCAAGGCCACAAAACCACGCTCGCCCAAATAAATACGGCAGCGGTACGCGTTCATCTATCCGCCGCCCGATCAGCCCAAATAGCGCATGGGTTTCGTCATCGGTCAAGGCCGCCTCATAGACGTAGGCCGGGGGTTTGAAATCCAGCCGCAGACACTGCATCACCAGCGCAAACGCTTCGTCTGCCGGATTGTCAGTGCCGTGTCCGTAGTGCAAAGACGCGTGTGCAAAGCGGCTGGTCGCATAGCGTATCCAGTCGCCGACGGTCAGCAGTTGCTTGGGGGGCGTCGCGGTGGCCATAAGCGGGTGTTTGGTCGATCCATGTAACAGCGTCGGATGATACGTGAGTTGAGCGTCATTGCTATCCATAAGCGGGTTCTGTGGGATAATCGCGGGATGACTTCCACGCTTTCAAAATTGCTGGCCGCCGCACTCGCGATGGTCGCCGTCGCCGGCGGTGTGATGTTGGCCCTGTCGCAGCGCGCGTCAGCACCGCCAGCGCTCGTAGCCACGGTCTTCGACCAGCCGCGTCCGTTGCCCGCATTCGAACTGGTCGATGCCGACGGCTTACCCCGTGATGCTCAAAGCCTGCACGGCCGCTGGACCTGGTTATTCTTTGGCTTTACGACCTGCCCGGATGTCTGCCCCGCTACCCTGAGCATTCTGGCTAACGCCGTTGCACAGATTCCAGCAGCGCAGCGACCTGACGTTTATCTGATATCGGTCGACCCGGAACGCGACACACCGGCGCGCCTGAAACCCTATGTAACGCATTTCGACCCAACGTTTAACGCCCTGACCGGCGAGCTGGACCAGGTCACCGACCTGGCCGAGCGACTTTTTGCCGCCTTTGCCAAGGTCCCGCTCGACAACGGCGACTACACAATGGATCACTTTGCCGGCATCTATTTTGTTAACGATCGCGTCGAAATCGTCGCCATCAGCACCACGCCGCATTTTGCCACTGCGCTAGCGGCCGACTACCTTGCCGTGCGCCGCCGATGAACCTGCGTCCTGCGCTCGTGGCGGGCTTCGCGCTACTGGCTGCTGCGTGCAGCGATGACGGCGCGCTCAGCGTGACCCCGCTGGTTCTAAACAATGCGCCGCCCGGCGCCATGATGCGCGCCGGCTATTTGACCGTGAGCAACATGACGCCACATGACCGAACACTGATCAGTGCGCGCAGCAACGCCTTTGGTCTGGCCGAGTTTCATCGCAGCGAGGTGATTGATGGCAAGGCCCGCATGCGCGAACAAAAAAACCTGGTGGTTGCCGCAGGCGAGTCACTCGTGTTCGAGCCGTTCGGCCTCCACATTATGCTGATGCGTCCGCTAAACGAACACACCGGCCCGGTCAGCGTCGAAATCTGCTTTGACAATGAGCAGTGCCTGAGCAGCGTCACCGCCCCCCAAAAATAAAGAGTGCCTCTATGAGTCTTTGGACCCTGGCGCAGCACGCGCTGCCCCATCACGCTATCTCACGTCTGGTCGGCGCCGTCGCTGCCAATCAATGGACGCCGTTCGTCAGCCGTTTAAATCGCTGGTTTGCGCGCGCCTACGATGTCGACCTGAGCGATGCGCTCAAGACTTCACCCACCGACTACGCTAGTTTCAACGCCATGTTCACGCGTCACTTACAGCCGAACGCGCGACCTTTGGCCGGCGACGAGCACACGCTGGCGTGCCCGGTTGACGGCACACTTAGTGAGTTTGGTCGCATCGAGGGCGAGCGCCTGATTCAGGCCAAGGGGCGCCACTTCACGCTGGCCGCTCTTCTGGGTCATCGCGAGGACGCCGCCCGCTTTGTCAACGGCACGTTCGCGACCATTTATCTGGCGCCGTATAACTATCATCGAATCCACATGCCAAGCGCGGGTCACATAAAAAAAATGACCCTGGTGCCGGGCCGACTTTTCAGCGTCAACGGTGCGACGGCCGCGGCGGTAGACAACCTCTTTGCCCGTAACGAACGTGTCGTGTCAATTATCGACAGCGACGCGGGTGCGTATGCGTTGGTGGCGGTTGGTGCGCTCAACGTCGGCAGTATCGAAACCGATTGGCATGGCGTGGTGACACCACCGGCGGGCAGCACAGTACGCGACTGGCATTACGACGACGTGGCGCGCGAACGCGGCGGCCCGTGGGGGCATTTTAATCTGGGCTCTACCGTCGTTCTGGTGTGGCCTGAAGATGGTGTCGTGCTGGACGATGATCTGCAGGTCGGCCAAACATTGCGGCTTGGTCAATCGCTTGGCCGCTGGCAAGCGCCGCAACCCGTGACTTAGGTTTGCCTCAACGGATCACTGACGTGGGTATACAAATTGGCCAGCGCCTCGAACCCCGCTTGATCGTCTAACGAAAACCGGGCGGGCTGCGGGCTGTCAATATCGAGCACACCATACACCTGACCATCACGCACAAGCGGTACGACAATTTCCGAGCGCGATGCCGCGTCACAGGCAATATGCCCGTCAAACAGATGCACATCGTCGACCCGCTGCGTGGCATTGGTCGCCGCCGCCGTCCCGCACACGCCACGCCCCCAATCAATTTCAACGCAGGCAGGCTGCCCCTGAAACGGGCCGACAATCAGACCGTCCCCGCGTTTGAAATAAAAGCCCGCCCAGTTGAGTTGGTCGACGTTGTTGAAAATCAGTGCACTGAGATTGGCCGCATTGGCCACGGGGTCTCGCTGCCCGCTCAGCAACGCATGCGCCTGCTGCCACAGCGTTGCGAAAGGGTGACCTTTGGGCAGTGGCGTTGAGTCGGCAAGGCTGTGCGATGCGTGTTGCATGTTATCTCCAAAACGTAGTCATGATGTGGGCTCTTATGCCTGATCAAATTCGAACGCGAGCGTTGCACGAATATCCTGTTCGCCGGTCGCGAGCATCACCATACGATCAAATCCCAATGCGACGCCCGCACACTCTGGAAGACCGGCCTCAAGTGCGCTGAGAAAGGCGTCGTCGGGCGGACACACATCCAGTCCGCTGGCGGCACGAATTTCATTGTCTCGCGCAAATCGAGCACGTTGAATGTCTGCATCGCGCAACTCAAAAAAACCGTTCGCCAGTTCAATTTCACCGACGTAGGCCTCGAAGCGCCGCGCCACCCGCGGATCGTCCTCGGACAGCGCCGCCAGCACCGCCTGCGACGCCGGATAGTCGTGCACGAACGTCACGCTGTGCGCATCGAAGGACGGTGCAACGACCAGAGCGAACACCAGATCCAGCAATTCGTCCCGCACCAGCGGCCCGTCAGGCAGACCTGTGTGTTGCGCCAGTACATTGGCCATGTCGCGGTCGCTGCTGCGCCAAAGATCGAGCCCGGCGTGCTCCTCAAGGGCCTGTGTGTAACTTAGCCGCCGCCCTTCGCCCGACACCGTCGGCACAAGCGTCGCGAGCAACGTGGCGACCTCTGTCATCAGGGCGTGCTCGTCAAAACCAACCCGATACCATTCCAATAGCGTGAATTCGCTGCTGTGGCGTGCGCCCTGCTCGCCAGTGCGGAATACGGGACCCAGCTCGTAAATATCGCCCAAACCCGATGCCAGAAGACGCTTGTGCGCGAGTTCCGGTGATGTACGCTAATAGCGCAAGCCGGGCGATACGTGAAAACTGCCGATCTGGGGCGTGGAAATAGCAAAACGCGACAGCACCGGCG
>CAYGSQ010000309.1:0-5130 GCA_964352435.1 uncultured Gammaproteobacteria bacterium
AGTTCGGTGCACTGACTTGGCAACCCGGCGAACGGCAGGTTGTCGTTAATGCGGATGTCGTCGACAAAAAAGTTGGAGTTGCCGCCGTTGGTGGCAACCGTTGAACCTGAAAACGACACGTCGTGCATGTTGCCATCGGCAAACGCGCCCAGCGGTACCGACTGGGTGGTGTAGGCGGGCACATTGTCGACACAGGGCAGCGTGTAGATTTGCGTGCCGTCGATCGCAATTGAGATTTGATCGTCTGGGCTATCGCACACGCCAATGAGCAAATCGAAGTCGAGGGTGGTCGCCGTGGACGAAATGACCATGTCCTGCGACAAAAACTGCACATGTGGCGCCGTCGTTCCGCCGAACCACAGATAGAAGGCACCGGAGTTGGCGAGCGTCGCGCCACATAAAGCCTGCGAGCAGATGGGATCAAACACGCTACCAAATTCGCTCCATTGGCTTTGGATCACGGCGTCTTCCAGATCGCCGTCAGGGACATCGTTGCCGGTATCCGCGGCGGGCACGGTGTCCGTGCACACGAAATCGGGTTGCTCAACCTCGCAAGTGGACGAACAACCGTCGCCGTCGGACAGGTTGCCGTCATCGCAGGCCTCACTGCCGCTCGCCGAAAACTGCGGTTGCTGACCGTCGCCGCACACAACCAGCGTGCACACGCTGGGGATCGGCGGTTGGGCGTCTTTGGGCGTGACGTAGATGCGAATCTGGTCAAGAAAGATGTTGGCAATGTCGTCTTGCGTTGGCACTACCGAGGCGGTGCCTTCAAAGCGAATTGTATGCAGGCCGTCATCGTTAAAACCATCTAACGGGATCTCGACAACGGTGTAGAGGTCAACGGGTGCGCATACCCCATTGTCATCGAGGTTCGACCACACCGCAATACCGTCGATAAGCAAGCGCAGGCCGTCGTTGGGGCCGGGGCAGGTATCACCAGGCGTGCCGAGGCCCCAGCTAAACGCGAGTGTGCTGGCCGCGGGCGGAATTTGAATGGGCGCGTGCTCGACGACACCGGTGCTGGCTTGAGTGAATGAGCCGCCGGCTGCCAGCACGAAGGCAACGCCAACGATGTTGCCATCATCATCCGACGCGAGCGGCGAGTCAAAGCACTCACCGTCGGCACAAAGAACCAAGCCCCCAAAAATGCTGTGGTCGATGATGGTCCAGTCGTTGTTGAGATTAAGCATCTCAAAACTGCCATCGGTCACAAGATTGACATCGGGCGTACCGGGAATGGCCTGTGTGCAGTCGTATTCCGACCCGTTGTCCAACTGGCACGTGGACGAGCAACCGTCACCAGACACGGTGTTGCCATCATCGCATTCCTCACCGGGATCGGGCGAGCCATTGCCGCAGGTGCCGCCGCCAGACAAAACCAAATTAGCCGGGGCAGCGTTTTGAAGTGCGCTTATGTTTGGGGTCGCGAGCACGCGTTCCAGATTGATTTCAGCCGCCGTAGACGAGGCGCGCGCGAGCGTGCCGTTTACGGTGAGAAGCACCAGGCCAATCAAGACCCAGTCAATTCTTACGCGCTTGATCATTGTCTATACCCCAAAAACGCAACGACTTACCAACACCCCTAAACATACTCGCCCCGCTTTCACAGAGCAAAAAAAAGCCCCGCCGAAGCGGGGCTTTCTCAGTCTAAGCCCTCATGGGCAAAGTTGATTTAGGCAAAAAGCCTATTCATCGTTATGGACAGATACCTGCAGGGCTAGGACCAACCGGCTGGAAGATCTTCAAGCGGAAGATACCCAAGTCCACGAAGTTGGTGATGCCGTCGCCGTTGAAGTCCGACGCCTGACCAGGCTGGAAGAACTGCGTCCGCAAAAGACCAAGATCAACAAAGTTGACCGTGCAGTCGTTGTTCAAGTCAGCATCGCAAGCGTTACCGTGACCGTCACCATCCGTGTCGAGCTGTGCAGGGTTGACATCAGTCGTGCAGTTATCAACGTCGTCGGCAATGCCGTCTCCGTCGGTATCAACAACAGTGTCAGGACCTTCACGCAGTGCAGGGTTGTCGATCTGAGCGAACCAGGCGTACGTACCACGGTAGTGGAAGCAAGCAAATGCTTCGGTTTCCGTAGCGAAGTCCGACAGGTCAGCAGACAGAGCCGACGCTTCCGAGATAGCAAGGGTCGTGTCCAGGTGATCGAAGATGTTACCCAGTGACGTGTAGTTTGGAACCGTCAGCGCGTTAGGCGGAACGGTACCAATCAGGACTTCCAGGAGATCAAGATCACGATCATCGGTGAAGTCATCCGGCGTGCCGTTGTCGTCAATGGCGTCGTTGTCAGCAGACTGGTAACTTGCCAGGAAGCTGTAACGAGGACCGGTGACCGACGAAGGATCGAACGCTGGTGAGCACAAGTAGGTGTCCATTTCGACCGGCGTACCGCCGCCGTCAACGGCTACCTGACCAGTTGCATCGGAGTCAGCACAAGCTGAGACACCGCCACCACCAGTGGTGTTGTTGTCAGCGTTGCCACCAGACCAGTTGAAACCGGCACACAGGCCGTCATTCGACGTGCCCCAGCCGTCCGCTGCACTAGGACCAAGGTTGATCACCGTCCACGATGCTGGGATACCGGCTTCAAACTGCTCAGGTACGGTCGCAGCTGGGAACAGCTCGAAGCACTGGCTTGGCGTGCCGGCAAATGGCACGTTGTCGTTGATGCGGATATCGTCGATGAAGAAGTTCGAGTTACCGCCGTTGGTAGCAACCGTGTTACCGCTGATCGTAATCGTGTGCTCCTGACCATCAGCAAACGCACCAAGCGGTGCAGACTGAGGCGTGTACACAGGGAAGTTGTCGATGCAGTCCAGGCTGTAGATTACCGTACCGTCAACGTCGATGGCGATGCTGTCATTGGTGCTGTCGCAAATACCGATCAACAGCTCGAAGTCGAGCGTCGTTGAGGTAGATGAAATCACAACGTCCTGTGACAGTGACTGGGCATTAGGCAGTGAAGAACCACCGAACCAGGCGTAGAACGCGCCGTTGTTTGCCAGTGCCGCGCCGCAGAAGATCTGCGAACAGATAGGCTCGAACTGGGTACCCGCTTCGGCCCAATCGCCGTTCGGTGAACCATCTTCCAGGCCGCCATCAGCGATGTCGTTGCCGGTGACCGGGTTGGCAGGCTCTGAGTCTTCACAGATGAAGTCAGGCTGTTCCACGTCACAAGCAGCCGAGCAGCCGTCGCCAGCCGTCGTGTTGCCGTCATCGCACTGCTCTGAACCGGCAGCCGAGAACTGGGGCTGAGCGCCGTCACCGCAGACCACGGCTGAGCAAGCGCTCGGGACCGGAGGCACTGGCATGGCAGCAGGAACGAGGATACGAACTTGATCCAGGAACACGTTGGTCAGGTCAACGTTCGGGCCAATGGCCGAAGACGTGCCTTCAAAACGGATCGTGTGCGCGGCATTGTCATTCAAGCCCAATGCAGCGAGGTCAACATTGACTACTGTGTAAACCGGTACGCCGACGCATGCGCCGTCATCCAGGTTCGACCATACTTCCGTGCCATCAATGAGCAGTCGCAGGCCGTCAGCCGGACCGGCACAAGCAGCGCCGGCGCCGCCTACGGTACCAATACCCCAGTTGAACGACAGCGTACCGCCTGCGGGCGTGATGACGATCGGTGCGTGCTCAACCACGCCCGTGCTGGCGCTGGTGAAGCTACCGCCCGAGACGAGGAAGAAGTTGCCCGACACGACGTTGCCGTCGATGTCTGAGGCCAGCGGTCCGCCAAAGCAGTTGTCGCCGCAGATCAGCGTACCGAACAAGCTGTGCGAGATTTCCGTCCAGTCGCCGTCAATGTTGCTGTTTTCGAGACTGCCGTCGGTCACGAGGTTTTCGTCGTCAGAACCGGCAATCGCGTCGGTACAGTCGAAGCCTACTTCGTATAGACAGGTTGCTGAACAGCCGTCGCCGTTGGCGAGGTTGCCGTCGTCGCATTCTTCGCCGGCATCCGGAGACGAGTCTCCGCAAACGCCGCCGCCGCGAAGTTCAACGTTGCCGCCGAACAGATTTTTTATAGAAGCGTTGCGGAACTGGGTGCCGTATTCTGCGGCGGCCTGGTCCTGCAGTGCCATGCTTTCGATGCTGACGCTGTCCTTGGCACTGGCGCCTAGCGCTCCAAGTGCAAGTACGACGGTAGCAGTCGCTGTGAGCAAAGATCGATGTGCGTGAAATTTCACGTGATTCCCCCTTAACTAGCTTTCAAGACACGTACACAGCCCCTTTGCCGCCAAGCGGCAATGAAGCCATGAACGTTTATTATTGTGTCGTGTCGAACTTCTATTGTTAACCAAACTGCCGCTGCAGCCCTTTGGTAACAATTTGCGGTTCCGAGACTGTCGTTATGACCGGATGTCTTTGCGAAGAAAGTGCGACCGGCTTATGGACTCGGAGCCCGCTGATCCGTCAGACCAATGGCGAAAATATATCACCCGCGCAGAAAATTGCCGCGCCTTCGCAAAAGTTATGACAAGTTCATCCCATAACTTTATGTCGCACAGCAACATTAAAACGATTTTATTTAAAAAATTCGGTTAGTTACGTTTGGCCGTCACGCACACTTGAGGCGTGGCCCGTTGTTGTGCGAAACCGCATTTTGCAATTGGTCAACAGGATTTAAACAAAACTGCGCGCGAATTCGATTTTTTTGCGTCAGTTCGTGATGCAGTTCCGAGCATAAGCGCGCCGTGACGTTTATGTTAATGCTCAAGTAACGCACCACTGGAGTGACCACCCGATGCAGCACGTGAACAAACCTCTGACACCATTAAAAGGCCGTCCTGGACTCCGCTCCAAAAGCGGTGCAACCAATTTCTTTTTTACCCAGGACTCGACCAATCTGAAACGCAAGTGGACGGATCGATCGAACTTTTGGACCTCCACGCGGCCTGAACAAAGTAATGAAGCGCCGCGTTGGGAAGCGTTTGAATCCTGGCGCGACCGCGGCAAATCCGGCTCCTAGGCGCGAGGGCGTGTAACGGCAGGTAAGCGCCCCCGCAGATATTGAGATTTACGGCTCCTTGATGGGGCCGTTTTTTTGCGCCCAGTACGGCTACCATTCTGGAGTTGCTGGTGAGTGTCTCTGACGGCCCGTGGCCTGACAG
>CAYGSQ010000310.1:0-2120 GCA_964352435.1 uncultured Gammaproteobacteria bacterium
CTATTATGCCCAATCGAGCTGAACACCGCGTGAATGCGCTCACAAATGCAGGAATTATATGACGAGCGCTGATGCCCGTGCGGCTTTCATGAACTTGGGCCCGGATGCCATTTTGCAGGCAGTTGAGCTGTCCGGCTGGCGCTGCGATGGTCGCCTGCAGGCGCTGGCCAGCTACGAAAATCGCGTCTATCAGGTCGGGATCGAGGACCGCGCGCCGCTGGTGGTCAAATTCTATCGGCCTGGCCGCTGGGAAGACGACCAGATTCTTGAGGAACATCGATTTTGCGCCGACCTCAAAGACGTCGATTTACCTGTCATCGTGCCGCTTGAGCATGACGATCACGGGACCTTGATTGAGCAAGGGCCGTATCGTCTGTCGCTGTACGAGCAAACCGTCGGTCGGCCACCCTCCTTCGACGACCCCGAGCACCGCAAGCTTCTTGGCCGGTTCGCGGCGCGCATGCACAACGTAGCCGTGCTTGACCATTTCGACGACCGACCCCACCTGGGGCCCGAGGAATTTGGCCACGATGCGCTGCACGCGTTGTTTGACAGTGGCCACGTCCCCGAGAATCTGGAAGAAGCGCTGAACGCGGTGGCCGTGCATGCCATGGAGCGCGTCGAAGTCCTGTTCGATCAATGTGAACCACTGTTCGAGCACCGCCTGCACGGCGATTTGCACGCCGGCAACATTCTGTGGACCGGCGACGGACCGGTAGTTATGGATTTTGACGACTGCTCAACCGGACCGGCAATTGCTGACCTGTGGATGTTTCTGTCCGGGGATCGACCCTATCAGGAGCAGTGCCTGGCCGACCTGATTGAAGGCTACGAGCAGTTTCGTGCCTTTCCGTACGATCAACTGCCGCTGGTCGAGGCCTTGCGCACGCTGCGGATGGTCCATCATGCGGCCTGGCTGGCCCGGCGCTGGGAAGATCCGGCGTTTCCGCGCGCGTTTGGCTGGTTTGCCACCGAGCAATACTGGCAGGAGCTGATTCTCACTCTGAAAGAACAGATAAGTGTGATGGATGAGGCACCGCTAAACGTCATTTTGTAGTACCTTTTGCTGCTCGATTTTACTTTGTACGAACAGGTGCGGGCTCTTGACTGATTCAGCGATTCTGGTGACCGGCGGTGCCGGCTATATCGGCAGCCATGTTGTACGGCAACTCGGCGAAGCGGGCGAGTCGGTCGTGATACTCGACAATCTCAGCACCGGCTTCGAAGAGTCTGTCCTCCACGGCGAACTCATCATCGGCGATACCGGTGACAGCAAGCTTGTCAGTGACATACTGCAACGCTATAACGTCAAATCAGTGCTGCATTTCGCCGCGCACACCATCGTGCCCGAGTCCGTCAGCAATCCACTCAAGTACTATCGCAACAATACCTGTGCCACCCGTTCCCTGCTCGAATGTTGCCAAGAGGCCGGGGTTGAGCATTTCATTTTTTCGTCAACCGCTGCCGTCTACGGTGAACCCGACGCCGCCATCATCAGCGAAGACACGCCGACCGCGCCCATTAACCCATACGGCATGTCCAAGCTTATGAGCGAAGGCATGCTGCGCGATCTGGCCGCGGCCAGCGATCTGCGCTACGTCGCGTTGCGCTATTTCAACGTCGCGGGCTCGGATCCCGAGGGCCGGATTGGCCAGTCCACGGCCAAGGCCACCCTTCTGACGAAAGTCGCGTGCGAGGCGGCATTGGGTGTGCGGCCGTTTGTCGCCATTTTTGGTACCGATTACGACACACCTGATGGCACCGGCGTGCGCGACTACATCCACGTGGAAGACCTGGCCGCGGCGCATCTGCGTGCACTGGAATATTTGCGCAATAATGGTGCCAGCGTGACGCTGAACTGTGGCTATGGACACGGTTTCAGCGTGCGCGAAGTACTCAGTACCGTTGAGAAAGTGCACGGTCAGCCGTTGCCCATTCGCGAGCAAGCTCGCCGGGCGGGCGACCCCCCTGCGCTGGTCGCCAAGGCCGACCGCGTTCGCGAACTGCTAAATTGGGAGCCACGCTTCGACGATCTCGAAGTCATTGCCCGCACGTCGCTGGCGTGGGAGAAAAAACTGCAGGCGCGTCGCGGCAGCTAGCGCGACACCCGCGGCACACGC
>CAYGSQ010000310.1:2130-5115 GCA_964352435.1 uncultured Gammaproteobacteria bacterium
CATAACGTTGGCGCGCGCGCGGCAAATAGCGCAGAATCCTCGCATGCGTATTTGGCGACCCAAGTCTCTAAGTGGTCTTATTCTGGTGGGTTTCGCCGTGGTCGCGGTGCCGCTCCTGCTGGCTGTGGTGCGTGCCGCCACACAAATGAATCGCCTGGCAACTGAAAGCGAAACGCTGGTCCTCGAAGGCGTGCGCGCCACGCGCGACAACCAAAGCCTGAAAGAACAAATCACGGTGATGGACCGACGGGCGCGCTTGTATCAGGTTACCGGTCGCGAAGACCTGTTGACGTCCTACGAGGAGCTGCACGAAGGCTTTATTGCTCTGACCAATCGCATCGCCACCGTGGCACCCGATACCGCGGCCCAGAGCCGGCCGCTACAACTGCGCGAGAAAGCCCAATCGATCATTGGCGCGCTCGGCCGCTACCCGCGAGACTCCGAAGATCTCGCCACCACGCTCGAACAATTTGACGACATGGCGCAAACCGCCGACAAATTAGTGCGCGAAAGCTCGCGCTTCGTGGACGATGGCCTCAACAGCCTGCAGCGCGATGCCGCCGCCGTGCAGCGCGAGCTGGCCTGGCAAACCGCCCTTCTCATACCCGGCACGATTGTCCTGATTACCATTTTCACGTTTTTGATCGCGCGTCCGATTCGACAGATTGACCGCGCTATCAGTGCGCTGGGGGAAGGCGCGTTTTCGCGGCCCATTAAGGTCGACGGCCCCAAGGATCTGGAGGCGCTGGCCAAGCAGCTTGAATGGTTGCGGCTGCGCCTGCTCGAACAGGCGCGCGAGAAAAACAAATTTTTGCGGCACATGTCGCATGAACTCAAGACGCCGCTTGCCAATATACGAGAAGGCACTGAACTTTTGATGGACGGCGCCGTAGGCGAGCTTCAAACCAGCCAAAAGGAAGTCGCCGGCATCCTGCGCGACAACGGTGTCGCGCTACAAAAACTGATTGAGAACCTGTTGAGCTTTAGCGCCTGGCAGGCCAAGCTCAGCGACCTGAATTTGAGCAAATTCAATGTACGGCCGCTTATGGTCAATGCCGTGGACTACCAAAAATTGGCCATTAGCGCGCGTGGCATTACGATCAAAGCGCGACTGGATGACTTTGAAATACGGGCAGATCAGGGCAAATTGCGCATGGCAGTCGATAACCTGCTGGCAAATGCCGTAAAATTCACGCCCAGTGGAGGTAACATCTATTTGCGCACAACAATAAGCAACAGCGACTGCCAGATTGATGTCGCGGACACCGGCCCGGGTGTACCGATCGATCAGCGCGCTCGCATCTTCGAAGCCTTTTACCAGGGTTCGACGCCACAGGGTGGCCACGTAAAAGGGACTGGCATTGGATTGTCGGTCGTGATGGAGTGTGTGCACGCGCATGGAGGCAGCATCGACATTATTGAGGGTGAGTACTCAGGCGCCCATTTCCGACTACGCCTGCCTCTGGAGCCGGAGCCAATTAGTGCATAAGACGATTTCGATCAGTTTGGCGACGGTGTTTTTGCTGACACTCAGCGCGTGCGACACGTTGCGCGTCGGGACGTCCCGCAATGCCGCGAACGATGCCACGCTGCCGCTGGCGCGCGCACTGGATCGCCAGATTCTTGAGCTGGACCAGCTTGGTAGTGGCACCTATCAGCAACGCATTGATGTTTACCGCCTGATCGAGCTCGAATTCGTGGACAACCCGAACGATTCGAACCGTCTGCGTCTGGCACTCGCCAAGAGCATTGAGGGCCATCCGGCAACCGATATGGAAAGTGCTCTGCGCGAACTCAACGCGCTATTGAAAGAAGCCAATACTTTGTCGCCCACCCAGCTGCGACTGGCAGGCATCACAGCTCGCGACGTCGAAGCACGTCTGATTGCCCACGCGGAACTCGATACTTTGCGTCAGCGGGCGAACCAGCAAGAACAATCGAGCACGTTGCAAAACAATCGCGTCGATCGGCGCTTGCAAAGCACGCGCAATAGTTTGCGCGAAGCGCAGGCCGAAAACGAACGACTGCAAGAAGAACTCGCTCAGGCAAGACGGCAGCTTGATGCCATCATGTCGATTGAAACGTCATCTGACCCCGTCAACTAATGGCTTTAAAAACCTCACCAGCGCGCATTTTACTGGTTGATGACGACCCCGGATTGCTACGTCTGCTCAGCATCCGGCTTATGGCCGAGGGGTTTGACATCGAAGGCGTGGAAAACGCCGAAGCGGCGGTCGATGCCACTGAGTCATTTCAGCCAGATCTCATTATTACGGATCTGCGCATGGACCAGATGGATGGCATTGAGTTGTTGCGCACGCTTCAGGGGCGCTGGCCTGGCCTGCCCGTTCTATTGATGACCGCCCATGGGACTATTCCTGATGCCGTAACGGCGACTCAGAGCGGCGCGTTTGGATTTATCACCAAGCCTATCGACAAAAACGAATTGCTCGACTATGTGCAACGCGCACTAAAAGTCTCGCGTAATTCAGTCGACGAAGAAGAATGGCGCGCCGACATCATTACGCGCTCGCCCATTATCAGTGAGCGGCTCAGTCAAGCGCGAGTGATTGCGTCTGCCGGCTCGCGTGTGCTCATACGCGGGCCCAGCGGCTCGGGCAAGAGTATGTTTGCACAAGCCATGCATCGCGTCAGCCCACAGAAAAACGGACCGTTTTTCACGGTGAGCTGCGGCGCCGTCGATGAAGACACGCTCGAGGCCGAACTGTTCGGACGCGCTGACACACCCGGCCTGTTCCAGCGCGCAGAAGACGGCATCGTACTGCTGAACGAAATTGCGGACTTGCCGCTCGGCTTGCAGGTAAAACTTCTTCGGGTTCTGGAGGAAAATGCCGTGCATCCGGTCGGTGGGTCGGCCAGTGTGCCCATCAACGTGCGCTTTTTTGCACCAGTAACCGCGATCTGTCGGCGCTGATTCTCGATGGCCGCTTTCGCGACGATCTTTACTATCGCCTCATTGAAGCG
>CAYGSQ010000311.1:0-5105 GCA_964352435.1 uncultured Gammaproteobacteria bacterium
GGATCAGTGCATTGATGACAAGCTCGCTGGCAGACGCGGTGGCAGGCGTGGTGATGACCACCACATCGGTCACCTCAAGCGCATTGATCTCGGTGCTAAACAGGGCGTTGAAATTGCGGCCACTGTTGGCCGTATTGTGCACGCGGCGCGTGAACGTCTGGCCCGCGGTGGCACTGCCGCCAATCAGGCTGGCCAACTGTTCGGCCACATCGATCAGGCCGCCGCCGTTGTAGCGCAGATCGAGCACCAGAGATTCCACGCCCGCCGCGGCGAACTGCGCGAACGCGTCTTCGAGTGCCGCAAACGAGGGCTGTACGAAACTGCGAAAGGCCAGATAGCCAACCGTGCGCCCGCCAATCTCAAATTCGGTCGCAAGCGTGACGGTCTCGATGGTCACCAGACCTTTTGTGACCTGCGCCTGCAACACACTGCCCATACCGTCGACGTAGTCGAGTGTCACCGTCACGCCTTCTTCACTGGGCCCGAAAGCCGTGCCCAATTCATCGGCCGCCAGAATGTCGCTGACCGCACGCCCGTCAATGGCAGTAATTTCATCGCCGCGTGCGATCCCCACCGCGGCCGCCGAGCCATCGCCAAACACCTGCGTCACGCGCAAACGATCGTCGACGACCTGGATACTCAAACCCAGCCCGATAAACTGGCTGTCGGAAAAAAACGCGTCATTGGCCGCGCGGTCACGCAGGCCGCTGAACCGATCGAGCGTGGTGAACCGAAATGCCTCAAGCACAGCTTCCGGCGAATCGAAGCCGGCGTTGACCACCGGCGGCACGTCGTCAATCCAAAAATAGATGTCGTTCATCAAATCGAATACAAACGCGTTTTGCCCGGCTATCGAACAACTGTCGGGCGGCACGCCGACGGCCGGTGCCGCGGAACCGCCACCACCGCCGCACCCGGCGATAAAGACCAAACCGGCCGCGGACAGCGTTTTAACGAGGCGACTCAATAGCAGCACGGTGGCTCTCCGATGTCCGCGCACGATGCGCAGTCCTAAATTTGTACCGGGATCATTTCGTGATCACCCAGTCCGGCGTTGGCCCACACTTTGGCGTAAGGGACGCCCGAGATTGGATCACGTCTATGGCCCGCAAGTTCCGCCAGCGGGCGCAACATAAAGGCATAGCGTGATAACTCGGGCCGCGGTAACACCAGTTTGTCCTGATTGATGATGGCATCGCCGTACAACAGCAGGTCCATATCCAACGTGCGCGGGGCAAATTTTTCATCGCCCCGCGTGCGACCAAACTGATCTTCCACGGCGTGCAATGCGTCAAGCACCGCGTCTATTGATTCGCTCGTGGTGAAGCCCACGACCAGATTCAGGAACGGGTCGCCTTCGAATCCTACCGCTTTATTGCGATAGACCGCCGACCGACAAATCGCACCGAAGCGTGCGCTCAGCGCGGTCAGCGCGAGGTTCAGGGTGTTCTCGGGTTCGACATTGCTGCCCAGCGACACGAAAACTTCCTGCGCCCCGGTGCTGGCACTGACGCCGCGACGAATCTGCACGCCCACATCGCGTGCACCGCGAATTGCACCCGGCTTGTTGATCCGGACTTCAACCCAGGCCATGCCAAACTCGTCCGTGCAAATCTGCGCCACGCGCTCAGCCATCGTCTCCACCAGCTGGAATGATGACTCTTCAATAAAGGAGATAACGCGCTTGGCGACTTTTTTGTAGTTGAGCGTCGCATCGATATGGTCTGTCGCGGCGGCTTTGCGAATATCGCCCGGCATGGTGAGGTCAACGCTGATGGTCTGCTTTTGTTCGCGTTCCCACTCGTAGATGCCGATGATGCATTGGATCTGGAGATCGCGCAGGAAGATTTTGTCGGACATGAAATCAGGTTCTCTGTAGAAAATTAAAAATCAGGCCGCCGCGGGCGGCGACAGTTCGGCCAGCGGCCAGCGTGCGCGGACATCGTGCGGGATCTGCTCACCCGCGGCCAGACGCAGGGCACCGGCAAACGCGATCATCGCGCCATTGTCGGTGCAAAACGCCATCCGTGGACAGTAAAGCCTGGCGCCGCGTTTGGCCGCCACCGCATCCAGCCGAGCACGTACTGCCTTGTTCGCACCGCAGCCGCCGGCGACCACCAGACGGCCATAGCCCGTCGCTTTGAGCGCGCGATCGCATTTTATCGCCAGCGTATCGATGACCGCGGCCTGAAAGCTGGCCGCGATATCCGCGTCGCAGGCTCGGTTGTCGTCCTGGCTCGCGTAATACACGGCCGTTTTCAGACCGCTAAAACTAAAGTCCATGCCAGCTCTTCGCGTCATGGGCCGCGGCAGATTAAGCCGGGTCGGATCGCCGGTTGCCGCGAGTTTTTCGATGGCGGGGCCGCCCGGGTAGCCAAGACCCAGCAATTTGGCGGTTTTGTCGAAGGCCTCCCCGGCCGCGTCGTCCAGCGTCTGGCCCAGAAGCCGATAACGACCGTGACCGGCCACATCAATCAGCATGGTGTGGCCGCCCGAGACCAAAAGCGCGACGAATGGGTAGTCCAGATCCGGGTCATCCAGCATGGGGGCGAGCAAATGGCCCTCCATATGGTGGACCCCGAGCGCCGGGACGTCGCAGGCTGCGGCCACCGCGCGGGCGAAGGTCGCGCCCACCAGCAGCGCGCCGATCAGGCCGGGGCCGGCGGTGTAGGCCACGGCATCAATTGCCCATTTATCCTCGAAAGAACAATCACTTAACACCTGGTCGACCAATGGCGAGATGCGCGCCAGATGGTCCCGTGAGGCCAACTCAGGCACGACGCCACCGTAAGGGGCGTGCAGCGCCACCTGACTGTGCAGCCGATGGGCCAGCAGCCCCTGCTCAGTGTCATAGACCGCCACCGCGGTTTCATCACATGAGGTTTCCACGCCTAAAACGCGCATTCATCATCCCTTTACAAAGCCCGGGTCCGGCCATAGAATGGCGGACTTTTCCGCTGACGGGTATGCCCAAGGGCCACCCGCGCCAGCGCCTGATTTTTTATACGACAAGTTGAGAGCACCATGCCTAGCGTTCGGATCCGTGAAAACGAATATTTTGATGCCGCCCTGCGGCGCTTTAAGCGCGCCTGCGAGAAAGCCGGCATTCTGACCGAATTGCGCCGCAGAGAGTACTACGAAAAGCCGACACAAGAACGCAAGCGCAAAAAAGCGGCTGCGGTCAAACGCCACGCCAAGCGCCTGTCGCGCGAAGTGGCTCGTCGTCAACGGATGTATTGATTCACGTTACGCTCTGCGCCCCGACGTCCGTCGGGGCTCGGCCAATGCACCGATTGGTCAGCGCCGGGCAAGCCCGGCTTCACACTAAACCACTTATAAGACAGGGCACGCCATGAGCCTCAAGGCACAACTGACCGCCGATATGAAAGATGCGATGCGCGCGAAGCAAAGCGATCGCCTCGGTGTGATCCGTTTGATGCTGGCGGCCATCAAGCAAATTGAAGTCGACAAGCGCATTGAGCTGGACGACGCGGCGGTGCTCGCCGTGCTCGAAAAGCAGGTCAAACAGCGTAAAGAGTCGATCCGCCAGTTCAGTGACGCCAAACGCGATGACCTGGTGGCCAAAGAACAAGCCGAGCTGGAAATTTTGGCGCCGTATATGCCCGAACAAATGAGCGACGATGAAGTCGATGCGCTGATCGACGAGCTGATCAAAAGCACCGGCGCCGAGTCGGTCAAGGATATGGGCAAGGTGATGGGGCAGCTCAAGGCACGCGCACAGGGCCGGGTTGATCTTGGGGCTGCCGGCGCCCGCATTAAAGCGCGTTTAGGTTAACGCCACGCGCCCGCCCATCCGCTGCTAATATCACAGCAGCATGAGCCGCATTCCCCAACACTTCATCGACGAGGTGATCGCCCGTACCGACATTGTCGAGGTGATCAACCATCGCGTGCCGCTGAAAAAAGCCGGCCGCGAGTTCAAGGCCTGCTGCCCGTTCCACGACGAAAAGTCGCCCTCATTCACCGTAAGTCCGTCGAAACAGTTCTACCACTGTTTTGGCTGCGGCGAACACGGCACGGCCATCGGTTTTTTGATGGCGTACGAGCGGCTCACCTTCGTCGAGTCGATTGAAGAACTGGCCGGCGGGCTGGGCATGGAAGTGCCGACCGAAGCCAGCGGCCCGCGCCCCTCGGATGATTTGTACGGCGTGCTTGGCAAAGCGGCGGACTTTTACCTGGCCACGCTCAAGACCTCGCCCGCCGCCATCGACTATCTGAAACAGCGCGGCGTGTCCGGCGCCATCGCCAAGGATTACAGCATCGGCTTTGCCCCCGACCTGTGGGACGGCGTCATGAAAGCGCTCAAGGGCACGGACGTGAAACGACTCATTGCCGCCGGCCTGATCAAGGCGCGCGATGACAACAGCGGCTACTACGACCGGTTTCGCGGACGCGTGATATTCCCGATTCGCGATCACCGTGGCCGCGTCGTGGCGTTTGGTGGTCGCGCCATGAGCGACAACGGCCCAAAATATCTCAACTCGCCGGAAACCGAAGTCTTCCACAAGGGGCGCGAACTCTACGGACTGTACGAAGCCAGGCAAAGCCGTGCCGACCTGTCACGCCTGCTGGTAGTCGAGGGCTATATGGACGTGGTGGGCCTCGCCCAGTTTGGCGTACGTAACTGCGTCGCGACGCTGGGCACCGCGACGACCTCCGATCATCTGCGCAGACTGTTCCGCATCGCCAATGAAGTGGTCTTTTGTTTTGACGGCGATCGCGCCGGGCGCAAGGCCGCCTGGCGGGCGCTCAACGTGTCACTGCCCGAGGTACGCGATGGCCGCCAGATTCGCTTCCTGTTTTTGCCCGACGGCGAAGACCCCGATTCCCTGATTCGGGTGGAGGGCGAGGACGGCTTCCGCGCGCGGCTGGATGGGGCCAAGCCACTGGCTGATTTTCTGCTCGATCATCTGCGAGATCAGGTCGATGCGGACAATCTGGACGGGCTGGCACGGCTGGCGGAGCTGGCGAAGCCACTGATTGCCCAAATACCACCGGGCGTTTATCGCGACCTGCTGACCAATCGCCTGGCCGAGGCGGTGGGGCTGTCGTCTGAACGGCTTGCGGCGCACATGCCCACAGGG
>CAYGSQ010000312.1:0-5098 GCA_964352435.1 uncultured Gammaproteobacteria bacterium
GTCCACGTTACTCGCCTACGTGTACCGGGCCACATTTCGGGGCTTGTCCTTCTCACGCAACTACGTCCAATCGATTATCTTGATCTCGATTATTGCCGCCATGGTCATCCAGTCCGTGGGCGACTCGCTCGCACGTGGCATCGGCATCATGGCGGCGATGGCGATCATTCGGTTTCGTACCAACTTCAAGGACCCGCGCGATACGCTGTTCCTGTTCGCCGGCCTGGCCACCGGAATTTCCTGCGGCGCCTACGCGTTCGAGGTAGCCGTGATCGGCACACTCGGTTTCGCCGCCGCGGCTTTGGTCCTGCATTTTTCGCCGCTTGGACCCAACGCGTATTTCGACGGCATGTTGCGTTTCAATATCCCGGCGCAATCGGTCGATCGCGATGCACTGACCGACATCTTGCAACGCTACTGCAAAGTATTCTCCCTGGTCACGCTGCGCGAGGTGGAGCAAGGCGCGCGCATTGACTACGCGTATCACATCAAGCTGCGACGCGGCCTGCGTCACGACGACCTGCTGGCCGAGATTACCGCGCTCGCATC
Organism: uncultured Gammaproteobacteria bacterium; assembly: GCA_964352435.1. GTDB lineage: Bacteria > Pseudomonadota > Gammaproteobacteria > Steroidobacterales > JBCCMA01 > JBCCMA01. The sequence goes on from CAYGSQ010000312.1 coordinate 550, forward strand.
CGCTCAAGGCGTGCACGTCATGATGCAAGAAGCGACGGTGGATCTGTAATGTTGCGTTTTTCACCTTCGCGGTTGCTGCTGCTGGGCGCATGGGTCATCGCACTGGCGGGCGTGATCGTCATCTCGCGCGTGTACGTCAGCGGCTCGACAAGTTTCGTCGGTGTCGCCGATGACCAGGAGCACATCATCAGTTTTCCGTCGCCCGTGACCGTGGCCCTTTGCGATGTGGTCTCAGGACAAAAGGTGACGGCGGGCGACGTGCTGGCGCAGATGCAGCAGCCTGCATTGGAAGCGCGACTCGAAATGGTGCAGGAACAAATTCATGCACTGACCAATGGCCAGCGTGAGAGCACTGCAACCATGCGCGCACGCATCGTCGAGGAACGAGCGCGCTTGCAAGCGACGCTGGCCGAACTGGATAGCCAGATCAATGAAGTACGCGCGCGCAGTGCCGCCACCCGATCAATTCTGGACTCCCTTGGCGGTGCGCGGGAAACCCCGGCAAACACAACCGCACTTGTGCAAGTCGAGAATCTGCAGCTGCGCAAGCGCGCCCTGCGCCGGGCCGCGGCGGCGAGCATCAACGACCTTGCCGCCAGAATTGACGGTGCTGATCGGCCGGTGGACGCGAAGATCGCCGAACTGGAAGAAGAACATCGCGCACTCAACGCACAGCGCAAGAAGCTGGTGGTCCACGCGCCGTTCAGCGGTCGCATAGGCAGCGTGATGTTCAAGGTCGGTGACACCGTCCCGCCCTTTCAACCGCTGCTGACCGTTCACAGCGAGCGCCCGTCGTTCGTGCGCGGGTACATTCATGAGAGCGTCTCCAACGACGTGCAGCTGGCGCAGGAGGTTTGGCTTCGTCCCAGCAGCCCGGAAAACCGCGAACAGTGGTATCGCGGGCGCGTCGAAAGCCTGGGCGCGCGCATCGTTGAGTATCCCGACCGGCTCAAGGTCAACACACTGACCCGTGCGTTTGGTCACGAGGTCATTGTCGGCATCGACGATCAGCACGCGCTTTTGCTCGGCGAAAAAGTCCACATTCGTCTGGCGCGGCCTGAGCCGTGGAATCGCCGCGTCCGTGCACGCCTTGCAACCTTCGCGCAATGAATGGTCGACATCCATGCCTCGCGTGGGTCGTACTTGTCGCCGCGGCACCTGTGACCACGGCAGATACCATCGATTCCTTCCTGCTTGGCGAAGCGGCCATCCAGCGCAGCGCCTGGCACGCGGTGCTTCCGGCGGCCAAAGCACCGGGCTACATCGAGGACCCGCAGCTGCGCATCTCACCGGAAGTCGACGCGAACGATGTGCATAGCGCAACCTACCGCGTGCGCTTCCGGCCCGTCGGACGCCGCGAACGACGCGCGGCACGCGAACTTTTTGCGGTCGAAAACACGCTGGCAACCTACGAGTGGCAGTCGGCGCAAGATCGCGCTCTGACGCGGCGCTACCATCAGGTGATTGGTCTGGCGAAAACAGAAGTCGAACACACGCTTGCGCAGGCGCGGCACGCCCTGACGCAGTCGCTGCTCGATGCGCAAAGAACCGGCTCACAGCCCGGCGACACCGACCGCATTCAAGCTCTGGCTTTGCTGCTTGGCGCCGACAGACGTGAGGCACAACGCCTGACGCGCCTGCGGGATTCCGCGCGGACCGCCACGGTCGGTGCCGCGCTGGCGGTGTCGCGTGCCGACACGCCGCAAATCACACCGGTCCTGGCCACACCGTCCCGGATCGCCCAGGCGCTTGAGCACATCGACGCGACGCGCACACCGCGTGTGTTACGCGCACAAGCCGAAATCACCCGTGCACAATCGGCCGCCGCACTGACCGATGCACGTTCGAGAATTGGCATCAACCTGATCGAACTGGGCTACGAGAGCAAAGGCGTTGCAAGCCAGGGCATTACGCTTGGCATCCGCCTGCCGTTTGGCCAACGAACGATGCAACGTCGCCGCTCTGCGCGCGACGTGAATGTCGCACGCGCGGCGGCACGCGCCGCTGATGCAAACATGCACCAGCAGCTCGATATGGCCCACGACACGCTGGCCGTATTGATCGCGCACTACGCGGATCAACGCCTGGACCTGACTGAACTATCACGACAAGCACCACCCGACACGATCACCGCCGCCGCGCGGCTGGCCCGTTATCGCCTCGACTTGTACCACGCCATTGCGGACACGCACGCCGAGATTCTGCATGCCTACGTCGACGTACTGGCGCTCTCGGGGGCCATGGCGAAATCCCCACTTCGCAACTGGATCAAGGGAAACGCAACATGAAACACGATGCGATCAGCGTAATGTCAAGCCTGCCGCCGGTGATTGAACGCCACGAATTGAAGTACGTCATACCGTTCAAACTGGTGGATGTCATCTGCGACTATCTGACCCCCTTGTTTGGCTACGACGAGCATTCCCTGGCCTACGCAGACCGTTACTACCCCATTAACAGTCTGTACTTCGATACACCGAACTACCGCTTCTTGAAGTTGCGTATGTGGGGGGCCGCTCACCGATTCAACATGCGCGTACGCGCTTACGGCGACGGCACCAAGGGACCGTATTTTGCAGAGGTGAAATACAAGAGCCCGCACAGCGTAAAGAAATTTCGCGCGACGCTTGAGCCAGATCAATGGCCCGGTTTTATCGCCGCGACGACGGCGTTCGAGCCAATCCGCCATGAGGACGACAAGGAGACGATCAGTCGTGATCTGTTCCAGCGCCTGGCTTATTCCTACGCCATCGAACCGAAGATCTTCACTTGCTACCGACGCCGCGCACTGTGCTCGACGGTCGATGATTACGCACGTGTGACGTTTGACATCGACATGCGCTATCGCGACCAAAGCCTGCACAGCGCGCGCGACCCGTTCAGTCTGGCGTGCGGGGCCGATTGTGCCAACTACGACGTGCAGACCATTTACGGCGAGGAAATTTCCTACGGCGAAAACGTCATCATGGAGCTCAAGGCGAACGTCGGCGCCGTCCCCACCTGGATGCTGGATCTGATCAGCCGGTTCCAGCTGAAGCAGATCGGGTTTTCGAAATACATGAGCAGCTCGCAGATCGAGCACGAAGACAATGGCTGGCACTACATGAGCGGCGATCGCTCGGACGTCCGCGCGCTGTAGAGACACGAACCAGCCGGCTGAATACCCCGTCCGATGCGCGCGGATTGCCATCCGGGTCATTGATCATTTTGATGGCGGTTTCTCAACCTCTTGCCAAGGTCGCAAGTTGCGTCTACGAGCTCTTGTCCGCGGTCAGGACATGATACTTCGCCAGCAGCTCGTCCTTGGTCTCCGGCCGATCCGGATCAAGCGGAATACAATCGACCGGGCACACGACCTGACACTGCGGCTCGTCAAAGTGACCCACACACTCCGTACACTTGTCCGGATCGATATGATAAATCTCGGGCCCCATGTAGATCGCCTCGTTGGGGCACTCGGGCTCGCACACATCGCAGTTGATGCATTCATCGGTTATCAGAAGGGCCATGTCCGCAGGTTCCTAGTCTTTGGTGAAGCGCTTGATCAGCGCCTGGTTCACCAGGTCCGGCACAAACTTCGTCACGTCGCCGCCAAAGGATGCAACTTCGCGTACCAGCGTTGACGAAATATAAGTGTATTGCTCGTCCGGCGTCAGGAACACCGTCTCAATATCGTCCGCAATCTGGCGGCTCATCGTCGCGAGCTGAAATTCAAACTCAAAATCAGACACGGCGCGCAAGCCGCGCAGCATCACGGGCAGATTGCGTTCACGGGCAAAATCCACCGTCAGTCCGGTGTAGCCGGTCACCTCCGCGTTGGGGATATCGGCCAGCACTTCACGCGCCATCTCGACGCGCTCCTCCAGACTAAACAGCGGATTCTTGCGCGGATTGCCCGCCACGGCGACGACCACTCGCTTGAAAATGCCGCACGAACGGCGAATCAAATCGAAATGCCCATTCGTGATGGGGTCGAAAGTGCCCGGGTACAAGGCACCCGCCCGGTTGTCTTTTTGCATAGTGTTACTCGTGCGGTCTGATTAGCAGCGCATAACCCACTGCGCCCGCGTAGCCGTCTCGGTCAACGACCCACGGCGACGGCGGTATAAAAGCGCGGGTCCGGTCATACTCGACGTAAAGCCGACCGTTCTGGCCCAGCAAATCTGAGTCATTGAGAAGTGTACACAATTGAGCCAGATAGTCCGATGCAAATGGGGGATCGGCGAAGATCACGTCGAATGGGCGGCTCTGTGCCCCGACAAACCCGCGCCAGTCGCCAGGCACAGTCGTGCCACCCTCAGCGCCCAGCCGCAGCAGGTGCTCCGCAATCCGCGTGAGCGCGGTGCGATCCCGGTCCACGAACGTGACACTACCCGCGCCACGAGACAGCGCCTCCAGACCCAGCGACCCCGATCCTGCAAACAAATCCAGACAGCGAGCGTCTGCGATCCACGGCGCCAGCCAGTTGAACAGCGTTTCGCGCACGCGATCAGGCGTCGGCCGCAGGCCTGGCAGCTCGGGAAAATTGAGTTTGTGCGCGCGCCAGCGG
>CAYGSQ010000313.1:0-5077 GCA_964352435.1 uncultured Gammaproteobacteria bacterium
CGACGGACGCCGTGCGGTCCTTGGCCCACAGCCACAACTGCTGAATTTTGTCGGCCATGGTGGTCGAGAGTGGGTAGGTGGCGCGCAGCTCGCTTATCAAGTGAGAGTCGCTGAGCGGCCTGTCTTGGCGCTATCGATGGCGATGTCCTTGAGCCGTCGTACATGCAGCGGTTTTTTGCGATAGAGATGGAAGTCCAGCAGCACGTTCGCGCCGTTTTGCGTCTTGGCGAACGTTGACGCAGAATTGCGCTCACTCTTCCCTAAAGTCAGCATCACAATGGATTTAGTGGTTTTCGATCTCGACGGCACGCTGCTCAACAAAAAATCGGCTATCTCGACCTACACGCGCGACACGCTGCAGTTGCTCGCCCGGCACAACGTCGCCTATACCGTTGCCACGGGGCGTTCTTTGCACGCGTCGCGCGATATCCTTGACGGACATCGCTTTAATTTGCCGCATGTGTACAAGAATGGCGTGATGATCTGGCACCCGTCGACGGCGCAGTTCTCGCATAAAAATATCTTGACGCACGACGAATTGCGCTACGTCATCGGTGCATGTCAGGCGGTCAGCCTTACGCCGTTCGTGTTCACGCTTTCTTCCGCTAACGAACATGCGGTGTACCACGCGCCGCTGCACAGCGAAGCGGAGCGCAAGCTCGTCGATCTGTACATGCACGGACGCGGCCTGTCTGTTCACGCGTTTGAACGGCTGCCGGACGCCGCCCAGATCACGAACGTCAGCGCTATTGGGCCACGGTCAATCGTGCAGCGCGTGGCCGCACTGGTCGCGGACCAGCCGCATCTGGTCGCGTATTGCGGCGAGGCTATCGAAGGCGATGAACTGTACTGGCTCGATATTCATCACAGTGGCGCGAGCAAAGGCGGCGCGGTGGATGTATTGCGCGACATGCTGGGCGTAGAGCGTGTCATCTGCTTTGGTGATAGCGACAACGATTTGAGCTTGTTCGCGCTGGCCGACGAGTCCTACGCCCCCGAGAATGCAAAACGGCACGTTAAGGACGCGGCAACGGCGGTTATTGGGCATCATGATCAGGACGGCATCGCCACTTTTTTGCGCGAACGCTTTGCGCTTGGCTAGATCACTAATCGGGAACCGCAATGAATTTTATGGAATCGATGACCACCGGGTTTGAAATCGGCCGCGTTATCCAACTGGCGATTACGCCGGTGTTCACCGTGGCCGCCATTGCGGGCATTTTGTCGGTCCTGTCGACACGTCTGGCGCGCATCATTGATCGCGCACGCGTGATCGAGGTTCGGATCCCGGGCGCGCAGGGCGATGCTCAGCGCAAGCTATTGTGCGGGGAGGCGGAGTCAAACTGGCTGCGTATTCGGGTCATCAACCGAGCCATCCAACTGAGCGTGAGCGGTGCGCTGATGATTTGCCTGGTCATTGTGGCGCTTTTCGTTGGTCAGTTCGTGTCGACCAATCTATCGATCGTGATTGCCGTGTTGTTTATTTTGGCCATGCTGTTCGTGATCGGTGGCCTGATTTGCCTGCTCTACGAAATCAGCCTGGCAACATCTCGTATGCGCCAGGGCATCGAGGCCGCCCTGCAGGGCGTCGATGACGAGTCGTCTGCGTAAGTGGTGCCAGCGTCATGCCGGGTCATCGCTCAAAAAACGCTCGATAAGCTCGTCAAACGTGTCCACATAGTAGTACGGCGAGGTTTGACCTTCGGCCCGGTCGTTGGCGATGTTCTCGCCAAAGCGTGATCCCAGTTCGGTTAACGCTTTGTATTTCTTGAAGACCCCCGGTTTGGTCGAACTTGGACGCTGCTTTTCTTCCAGGATGCCCGCCGCGACCAGTTTCTTGTTGGCCGCCACCGCCGACAATTTGCTGCCGTGGTTTTTCAGCAGCCGCGTCAATGAATCTGTGCGTTGTCCAGCCGCCATCAGGTAACCCCTCCAATTCTCATAGTTAGGTGACCGAATTTACCAACCGGCCCACGGGAATCTTAGGTGTTTAGACTCGCGCGCGCCAGCGATGCGGACCACGCGTGGTTGGCATCGGGCGTGTCGTTTAGTGCGTAACCATGCGAACATCGGGGCAACTTTGAACAAAAGGCGACGCTTTGCACAGCGCAGACAAAACGATTCTGTTGGCGGGCGCGACGGGCTACATCGGCCGGGCCGTCGCAAGAGCGCTGGTTGATTCCGGCTACCGCGTCATTGCGCTGGTGCGCGAACATGCCAAGGCGCCGCCTGATTGTACGGTGCTTGAGCTCGACGCTATTGAGGCGGACGCGTTGCAAAATGGGCTGGCTGATGAGCGCATCGATGCCGTTATTTCATGCGTAGCGTCAAGGTCCGGTGCACCCAACGATGCGTGGCACGTTGATTGTGCGATCAATCAGCAACTGCTGGTGGCCGCCAAGGCTGTGGGGGCACAACATTTTGTGCTCTTGTCGGCAATCTGTGTGCAGCGCCCGAAGCTTGTTTTTCAGCAGGCCAAGCTGGCGTTCGAGGCCGAGCTGCGTGAAAGCGGTATCGCCTACACGATCGTGCGCCCGACCGCTTTTTTCAAATCGCTTTCCGGGCAGATTGAACGCGTGCAACGTGGCAAGCCGTTTTTGCTATTCGGTGACGGGACGCAAACGGCATGCAAACCGATTGCCGAATCCGATCTCGCCGCGTTTATCGTTGAGTGTCTGATCGATCCCACGAAACGCGATCGTATTTTGCCCATCGGCGGGCCGGGTGATGCGATCACCCCGCGCGAACAGGGCGAGCTCTTGTTTGAGCTGGTGGGTAAAACGCCAACGTTTCGTCAGGTGCCCACGGCCATGTTTACCGTGGTCAGCACACTGCTCAATCCACTAGCCAAAATTTTCCCAGGGCTGGCGGCCAAAGCTGAGTTTGCGCGCATTGGTCACTATTACGCGACAGAGTCGATGCTGGTGTGGGATGCCGAGCGCGCTTGCTACGATGCCGACGCGACGCCTGGCACGGGTCAGATTACGCTGCGTGATCATTACGCGCGTGTCCTGCGTGAGGGCATGGGCGGTCAGGAGGCCGGCGAGCATAAACTGTTCTAGGGAAGCTCTGCACAAGTCGTGACCGGCGGCTTGGCGCCCGCGCACCTGCGCGGTGGGGTCACGCGCCCCCGGGTAAGCGCAATTTGTCGGCGGCCGCGTGAATGGCTGCTGGCAAATCGACGGGACGGTGCGATGCTCGATCGACGTATACGTGCACAAAACGAGCGAAGGCGGCCGTGGTCGCCGCACCTTCGGCGAACAACCCAATTTCGTAGACGATGCTTGAGCGGCCAATTTTAGCCACCCGCAGCCCGCAGTCGATGTTTTGCGGGAAGACCAGCGGCGCGAAGTAAGTGCAGCGCGTATCGACGACAAGTCCAACGACAGTGCTGTCTTCGATATCCAGCGCATCGTGCTCCAGTAAATAGCGATTCACCACTGTGTCTACGTAGTGATAGTAAAGCGCGTTGTTGACGTGCCGATAGACGTCATTGTCGCTCCAACGGGTCTGGATCTGGGAATAGTGGACGAAATCCCTGCGGCTTTTCGCGCTGATGCGTTCTTCGTGACTCATGATTATCTGGATAAACCGTAAAGTGTTTTTGAAAACTGCCTGCTAAACAGGCGCGTTGAACCACTATACTCTGCGCGGGTATGTGGCCGCATTTATCTGCAATCACGGCCCCTACGTGCAGGCGATTGCTGATCGACAGGCTGCTAGCTAAAATATTTGGTCATTCAAAAAACAGGATACGCAGACATGAGAGCGATTGGATACAACCAGGCCGGACCGATTAGCGCGCCGGATGCCTTGATCGAGTTCGAGGCGCCTGAACCGTCCATCGGCGACCACGACCTGTTGGTTGAGGTACGCGGTATCTCGGTCAACCCGGTGGATACCAAGGTGCGGGGCAATATGGCTCCGGAGTCGGGCACGAAAATCATTGGGTACGACGCGGCCGGTGTGGTGATGAAAGTGGGCGATCAGGTCAGTCTGTTTAAGCCAGGTGACGAGGTGTTTTATGCGGGCGACCTGACCCGACCGGGTACGAACTCGAAACTGCACGCCGTCGACGAACGCATTGTGGGCAAGAAACCGGCCAGTCTCGATTTCGCGCAGGCCGCGGCGTTGCCGTTAACCTCCATTACTGCGTGGGAAATCCTGTTTGACTCGTTCGCGCTCAACGAGGGCGACGGCAAGGGTGAAGCGCTGTTAGTGGTCGGCGGTGCAGGGGGCGTCGGCTCCATCCTGATCCAGCTCGCCAAGAAACTCACTAAGCTCACCGTCATTGCGACCGCATCGCGGGACGACACGCGCGACTGGGTTCGCCAAATGGGCGCCGATCACGTGATCAATCACCGCGAACCGCTGAACGATGAAATCGCCAAACTTGGCATTGCGCCAAAATTTGTGGCGTCTTTGACCGCGACGGATCAGCACATCAGCGCCATCATCGACCTGATCAAGCCGCGCGGACATATCGCGCTTATCGATGACCCGGCGTCGCTGACCATCAACGATGGCAAGCGCAAAGCCTTGTCATTCAATTGGGAATTTATGTTTACGCGTTCGATGTTTCAGACTGACGACATGGTGAAACAGCACGAACTGCTGCAGCGTGTGTCGCAAATGGTGGATGCCGGTACGCTTGTAACCACCGCCACCAATCATCCGGGCAAACTCACCGTGGCCTCTCTTACCGCCGCGCACGAGTTGCAGGAAAGCGGTCGCGCTATTGGCAAAACGGTACTCGACGGTTTTTGACGTGGTGCCGATGCGCTAAAAGCGAGGTGCTCCTGCTCGGTTTTAAGGTGGTGCCGTGCAAACTTGAGCGCATGGGGATCGCGACTAACGGCGAGAATGCCATGATAAATGTACACGGCACCCGTCTCTCCGGCATGGTCAGATTGCAGGTCGCGCGCCATGGACTCGGGTAAATCCAGCTGTGCAATCAGCTCAGAGCGAACCACCACGCCAGGCTCAGGCTTGCCAGCGTGACCAGGCCTTAAATCCATTGCGCCACGGTGCCGCGCGGCTTGCGGTCGAATGTCAGCGCGAGACCAACCGCGGCGAC
>CAYGSQ010000314.1:0-5062 GCA_964352435.1 uncultured Gammaproteobacteria bacterium
CCGTGTGGCTGGCCCCGATATTTGGCTACGGCTTCGCGTGGGTCGGGCATTTCTTCTATGAGCGCAACCGGCCGGCCACCTTCCAGTATCCGCTGTACAGCCTGATCGGCGATTTTCGGCTATTTTTTGACCGGCTGCGCAATCGGGTCTAGCGCTCGTTTTGCCCCATTTTCCGGGGAACCACGGGCCGTTGCGGGCGTCAAAACCGATACTGAGACAAGGGTGCTTGGCGTGCCGCGCCGCGTGGCCTAAACTTCCGGGTTTTCCGACAACAACAGTGGTCCAGGTATGAATTCGATTCGTGAGTTGCGCGACTACGTCGGCACGCACATTGTGGGTCAGGACGGGCTAATCGAGCGCCTGCTGATTGCGCTTTTGTGCGATGGCCACCTGCTCGTGGAAGGCGCGCCGGGCCTGGCTAAAACACGTGCCATCAAAGTATTGAGTCGGGGCGTCGAAGGCGACTTCCAACGCATTCAGTTTACGCCCGATCTACTGCCGGCAGATTTGACCGGCACCGAGATCTATCGCCCAAATGACGGCACCTTTGTGTTTCAAAAAGGACCGTTGTTTCACAACCTTATTCTGGCGGATGAAATCAACCGTGCTCCGGCCAAGGTCCAGTCTGCATTGCTTGAGGCCATGGAAGAGCGTCAGATTACGGCGGGTTCACATACCTATCCGCTGTCCGACCTCTATCTTGTGATGGCGACCCAAAACCCGCTCGAGCAGGAGGGCACCTATCCGCTGCCCGAAGCCCAGCTCGATCGGTTTTTGATGTACGTCAAAATCGATTACCCCGATGCCGCCGCCGAAAAGAAAATTCTGGAGCTCAACCGCGCCGAGTCACGCAACCTGCGCAGCGCACCGGTTGAAATGCCCGCGCCGCTGACCGCGGCCACGCTGTTCGATGCGCGCGCACAGGTGCTCGACGTGCACATGTCCGACGCCGTAGAACAATATTTGCTGTCACTGGTACTCGCCACGCGCGATCCATCGCCCTACGGCGACGATCTCGGTGCGTTGCTGCAATACGGGGCCAGTCCACGGGCCAGCATCGCTCTCGATCGAAGCGCGCGGGCCTATGCCTGGCTCAACGAGCGGGACTTCGTGTCACCCGATGACGTGCAAGCGGTGGCCAAAGACGTATTGCGGCATCGCGTGCTGCTGCGTTTTGAGGCCGAAGCGCAGGGTCTTTCCAGCGACGACATCATTGACGAATTGATCGCTCGGGTCGGAGTGCCGTGAACGAAACCACCTCGCCGATTCGTGTCGAGGTCAACGATCTGCTGGCGTTGCGTCCCAGTGCACGCCTGCTGTCGTTGCGCAGTATTGCACGCAGAAGTGTGCAAGCTGGCGCGCGCCGCTCGGCGTTTCGCGCACGCGGTATGGACTACGAGGAGTCGCGCCGGTATCAGGTTGGCGACGACATGCGCAATCTGGACTGGCGGGTAACCGCGCGCACGGGCAAACCCTATACAAAACTATTTCGTGAGGAGCGCGAACGACCGGTGTTGATGTGCGTGGATCTCAGTCCCAGCATGTTTTTCGCGACACGCGGTGTGTTCAAGTCGGTGCTTGCCGCACGTTGTGCCGCGCTTTTGTCGTGGGCGGCACTGGCGCACGGCGATCGCATCGGTGGGGTTGTTTTTGGCAGTGCCGGGCACAGTGAGCAACGGCCCACGCGTGGCAAGCATGGCGTACTGCGTCTGTTGTCTGACATCGCAAAGCCCGAGCGCTGGGAGGCCGAACATGAGCGCCGCGATGACGCGTTTGATGACGCGGTCAGTCGCGTGGTCCACGTCGCGAAACCCGGCTCCCTCGTGATCATGATCAGTGATTTTTGGCGCCTGGACGAGACCTCGCTGGCGCTATTGCAGCGCATTTCGGTGCACAGTGATCTGCTCAACATTCTGGTGTGCGATCCACTCGAGCGCTCCTTGCCGGCACCCGGGCGCTACCCGATCTCTGACAACGGGGCTCGCTGGCTGCTCGACAGCCGTGCGCGCGTCAACCGCGATGCACACGAACAGCGTTTTGCGGAGCGTCTTGCGCAGGTTGAGTCCCTGTCACAGCGCGCGGGTGCGCGCAGTATCGTTGTCGCCACTGACGACGATCCCGTGCAGATCCTTGGCCAGTCGCTGCGCGGGGCATTGCGCTGATGGAAGACTTGCCACTTCGAGACATTCATTTGCCCGCCGCCGTGTCGTGGTGGCCGTTGGCCCCCGGTTGGTGGTTGTTGCTCGGTCTTGTATTGGGCTTGCTGGTCGCGTTATTTCTGCGCCTGCGCGGGCTGCGTGCACGCCGCGCCGGGCTGCGCTCGCTCAGCGCCATTGCCCGCGACTATTCGTCCCACGGCAATACGCAGCGCTTGGCAACCGACGTGTCGACATTATTGCGCCGCGTTTGTCTGACCTATCGGCCGCGTGAAACTGTGGCGGGCCTGACCGGCAAGGCATGGCGCGACGCGCTGGCCGCGCTGCCCAAATCACGCGGTGTGCTCAGCGATGCGGTGGCGTGGCAGATCGTGCATGGGCCCTACAATCCGGCGCAGTCGGTTGATGCAGACGCCCTCATTACGCAGGCACGTCGCTGGCTAAAAGCGCTGCCACCGGTAGGGCGGGCATAGCCATGTTGACCTTCGCATTGCCCTGGGTGTTCGCGTTGCTGCCGCTGCCACTGATATTGCGGCGACTGTTGCGGCCGGTTGATGTGGCCAGTCAGGTTGCGTTAAAAGTCCCGGGCGCCGAACGCTGGGCCATGGGCGGCAGCAGCGGCATCGGTGCGTCACGCTGGTTCGTGCTGTTCGTGGCTCTGCTGATCTGGTTGCTGCTGGTCACCGCAGCGGCGCGTCCCCAATGGCTTGGCGACACACGAGCTCTGCCGGTCAGTGGCCGCGATCTGTTATTGGCGGTCGACGTGTCGGGCAGTATGCGTTTGCGCGACTTCCGTGTGAACAACCGCATCGTTACCCGGCTCGATGCGACCAAGTATGTGGCCAGCGAGTTCATCAAGAAGCGCAAGGGTGATCGTGTCGGTCTGATTCTGTTTGGTCGGCAGGCTTACCTGCAGACACCGCTGACGTTCGATCGCCGCACCGTGTCCATCTTGCTTGGTGAAGCGTTTATCGGCATCGCGGGCAATGAAACGGCCATCGGTGATGCCATTGGCCTTGCAATCAAGCGCCTGCGTGGCAAACCGGCCGATAGCAAGGTGCTGGTGCTGCTGACCGACGGGGCCAATACCGCCGGCGCGATTGATCCGCTGCGCGCCGCCGGACTGGCCGCGCGCGAAGGCGTTAAGGTCTACACCATCGGCATAGGGGCCGACCGCGCGAGCGGCCGTTCACTGTTTAATCTTGGGCGGCAGAGTCCGTCCTCGAGCCTTGATGAGGACACGCTGCGCGCGATTGCCAACCAGACAGGTGGGCGCTATTTCCGTGCACGTGACACGCGCGAACTCAATGAAATCTACGGCACGCTCGATAAACTTGAACCCGCAGACTTCGAGACCGAAGGTTTTCGACCGATCAAGTCGCTGTTCTATTGGCCACTTGGTTTAGCTTTATCGCTGCTTGCGTTTAGCGTGATGATCAACGCGCTGCGTGCACGCTGGGTGACGGCATGAACGAGTGGCACTTATTGCGGCCCTGGTGGCTTTTGGCGCTGCCGGTCGCGCTTGGTTTCCTGTGGTGGTATCGCCACCGCCGTCTGCAAGCCGGCCGTTGGCGTGATCTGGTCGATCCGCAGTTGCAGCCCTACGTGCTGACCTCGGGCAAGGATTCGGTCGGTGGTCGCTGGCTGCCCTGGTGGTTGGGTGCGCTGGTCAGTCTTTTGATTGTTGCCATTGCAGGGCCCGTGCATGAGCGCTTGCCGCAGCCGGTCTATCGTAACGACACGGCGCTTGTTATTGCGCTCGATCTTTCGCGCTCGATGAATGCGCAGGATCTTTTGCCGACACGACTTGAACGAGCGCGGCTCAAGGTGCGTGATTTGTTGAGTGAGCGGGATGAGGGCGATACCGCGTTAATCGTGTTTGCCGGTGACGCGTTTACGGTCACACCGCTGACGGATGACACGGCAACCATTGAGGCGATGCTCGAAAGTCTGACCACGCAGATCATTCCGCGTCAGGGGTCGCTGTTGGCGCCGGCATTAATGCGTGCCGGACGTTTGTTTGACGATGCTGGTGCCACGGACGGTCGCGTTCTGATACTTGCTGACGGGGTAGCTGACCGGGCCCAGGCGGCCGCCGCAGCGGCCGATCTCGCCGAGCGTGGTTTCGATATTTCGGTACTGGGCGTCGGCACGCCCCAGGGTGATGTCGTGCGTAATGCAGACGGCGAATTGATCAAAGACGACGCAGGTCAAATTGTGGTGGCGCGCACCGATGTCGCGGCACTGGCGGCGGTTGCGACCGCGGGCAACGGGCGCTTCACCTTGCTGACCGCCGATGATACCGATCTTGATGGCTTGCTGTCGGACGGTGAGTCGCGGTTTGTCGATGGTGTACTAAATGAAGAATTCGAGACCGACGTATGGCGCGAAGAGGGGCCGTTGCTGGTCCTGCTTTGCTTGCCGCTAATCGCCTTGCTGTTCCGCCGCGGTTTAGTGATCGCATTGGCCGCGTTCATGCTGCTGCCGCCACCCACCGCGTCGGCGGGCGTGTGGCAGGATTTGTGGCTCAACGGTGACGTGCAGGCACAGCGCCATTTTGAAGCGCAGGAATATTCGGCAGCGGCGGAAAAATTCAGTGATCAGCAATGGCAGGCGGCGACGGCATTCCGCGCGGGCGAGTTTGAAAAAAGCGCGCAGCTGTTGGGTGGTGTGGATACGCCGGATGGCCATTACAACCGTGGCAATGCGCTGGCCTTTGCCGGGGCTATCGATGACGCGCGTGCAGCATACAATGCCGCGTTAGCACTGGACCCTGAGCACGAAGACGCAAAGTACAATCTCGATTTGCTGGACCAGTTGCCGCCGCCACCGGAAGAACAAGACGAATCCGCGGAAGGGGAGGAGGGCGAAGAGAACCCCTTCGCGGGCATCTTGGCGGCCAAGAA
>CAYGSQ010000315.1:0-5046 GCA_964352435.1 uncultured Gammaproteobacteria bacterium
GGCATATCGATGTCGGTGATCAGCGCATCGGGTGTTTTCAACTGCAGCCAGGCCCAGGCTTCTTCGCCGTTGCAAGCTTGTTCAACGGTAAATCCGGCGCGCGACAGCGTGCTTGCTAGAACGCGGCGTGCGACGGCTTCATCGTCAACAATCAGAATTGTCGTCATGTCAGCCCACCTCCGCCATCGCATGCATGTCCCGGAACAGTTCAATGGTGAACGTTGTGCCCTCGCCCAGATCGCTCTCGACGCTGAGCGTGCCGTTGTGCAACTGAATGATGTCGTAGGCCAGCGCCAGACCCAGCCCATGGCCCGTTCGGTCACGCACTTCGTTGTCGTCGGAACGGAAAAATTTCTCAAATACACGCGGCACATCGTCGGCTGCGATACCAATGCCGCTGTCCTTGACGCTAATGCGCAATGTTTCTTCGGTTTCCGTCGCGCTCAACGTGATCCGGCCGCCCGGTTGGTTGTACTTGACAGCGTTGCTCAACAGATTGTTCAGAGCAATCCGCAGCAAGTCCTTATCCAGACTTAGCGCGCCCAGCTGCGGCGGTATATCGATGTCAAACGTCAGTGCGTCTGCGCCGCGAACGTGTTTGGCCGACTCAAAGGCGTCGACCAACAGGTCGCCGACACGTGTGCGACGACTGTCAATATCCATGCTGCCCATCTCGATTTTGGTCAGGCTAAGCATGTTGTTGATCAATGCGCCCAAACGCCCTACCTCATCCTCGATGACGTTCGCGGCTTCCACGCGTGTCTCGTGATCTTCAGGATCAAGGTTTTGCAGTACTTCGCTGTACATGGACAGGACATTCAAAGGGGTCTTGAGTTCGTGCGCGACGTGCGCCACAAATTCGGCGCGGCTGACACGCGCCAGCGCCTGGAGCGTCACGTCCTGGACCACAATCAGGCACCCGATCGACTTGGCACCGTCTGAACTGAACAGCGGGAACGCTTTGATGGAATGGGTTTGTTCGCGTTGCTCGTCCACCTTGAATTCGACGGGTTCAGGCAGATAGCGGCGCGTTTCCCGACCGCGACACTGGGTTAGAAACTGATGAACCGTTTCATGGCCGCACCAGTCCAGCGTCGTCGCGCCAATCATGGCGCTGACGTCAACATCCAGAAGCGTGGCGAAGCGCGCATTGGCAACGGTGATGGCGCCGGATTCGTCCATGACCACAATAGCATCGGGCATCGATTCGAGTACCCGCAGTGCGCGTTCTTTGCGGTAGGAGAGTAATTTGGTTGAGGAGACTATCCGTTCACGTTCGTGTTGCAGGTTGACCATGCGCTCGTTCGCAAACTCAACGAACTGACTGAATTTGCCCATGAATTCGCCAAATTCACCGTTGGTGTCAATCTGGATCGACTGCGGTGCGCCATTCTCCAGAGCTCTGGTGAGTTCCGCGGCGGCGGCTTTGAGCGGGCGCACTTCACGCCGCATCAGGAAATAGAACAGCGGCATCAGCAAAAACACCACCAATGCAATCGATGCATAGAACGGCATACTCGCGGCGATCTGAGCCAGGCCGGGCTTGACATAACCCAGACGCAGGTGCGCGGCGTATTCAGTCCCGGCCAGTATGGGTGCGTAAAACTCAATCGCGGGCGTGCCATCAGATAGCGCCAGTGTGCGTTCACCCAACCACGCGGCAGGCTTTGCCGGTGGCACCCATGTGGGAACGAGGATCCCGGGACGGGCGACTTCGGCAACGGGCGTTCCGCTGACGTCGGTGACCGTCGCATAGGCGAAATCGCCGCCCTCGTCGGTAATTGGTAGCGTACGCAAGATTGACGTCGGGTTCGTCTGTGGTGTGAGTTGTTCTGGCTGCAAGGTGGCCAGAGCACGCAGCAGGCTTAAGCCCTGTGCGCGTGTGCGTTGCTCACGCTCGCTCAGCGTGTGCATGTACAGGAGTACACACACAACAGTAATGGCCAGCAGTGATGCGGCCATCATGCTTAATCCCAGGCGCTCACGCTTGAACAGCGGCGCTTTTTTTCTTGACATAACGGCGATTCGTTCAGCGATCTACATCAGACTCGCTGGAGTATCGCACCGGCATACGCGCTACACAGTGACCGCCGTCTCAGGTTTTGGGCATAATCTTGCTGTGCAAATGGCTAATGTATGAGGTGCGAGCGCTTCAGGCGCCATGTCTGTGACGTGGCGCACTTCGTGCGTGTCTGGTGCTCCGGGACAGCACTACTCAGGTACTCGTTTACCGTCCCAGTCCCATACCTGACCCGTCGCGCTGACAGACAGGCCGTCAATCACTTTAAGCAACCGTGCCGCACAGTCATCCGGTGAGAAGAGTTTGCCGTCCGGGACGTTGCCTTGAAATGGTTTCGACAACTGCGTGTCGACGGTGCCGGGGTGAAGGCCCACGACGAGCGCTTGGCGGTGGCGACGGGCCACTTCGATCGAAGCGGTTTTGAGCAACATATTGAGAGCGGCTTTTGACGCTCGGTAGCTGTACCAGCCGCCCAGACGATTATCGCCAATGCTGCCAACCCGTGCCGAGATGGCGGCGAACACGCTGCGTGACTTGGGTCGCAGTAGCGGCAGGAAATGCTTCGCCACCAGAGCGGGACCAACGGTGTTGACCTCGAGGACCCGACGAAGACTGGCGGCGTCCAGTGTTCGGTAGGTTTTTTCTGGTGCAACACCATCTGTACCGTGCAGTAGTCCGGTTGCCACGATGATCAGATCGAGTGGTTCGTGAATTTTTTGCGCAGCGGCCTCAATGGTCATCTCGTCCGTCACGTCGAGTGTCATACACGTGTGGCGGGGATCTTCGCGCTTGGTAACTTCTCGACTGAGCGCGAACAATTGGCCTACCGTGTCGCGCGCAAGAAGCTGGTCGACCAGTGCCCCGCCGATGCCGCCACGGGCGCCCACGACACACACGTTTTGCACTTGTAATATTTGATTCATGGAGGTTGTTTCGCTGTCAGCGCGGGGGCGGATTTAGCCCGCCCGAATTAGCTGCGGGTCGCGCAGAAATTCGCGGTGAATACACTGCACGAGCTTATCCAATAGCCCGACGCCGGCACCGTTATTGCGCTACAGGTTGATCCGGATGTTAGGCAGCGGCGCCAACGAACCGGTGGGCACCCACGTGCAATGGAATCTGGGGCTGTGACGCTTTCAAATACAGACCTTGTGTCCGGCGGCGTTTTTGCTGACGATACGCCGCCTATGCAACACACAAACCTGAACATAGCTTTCCTGAGCACCGATGGACTTGAGGATCGAGTCGTTGACGATGATCTGGCGGTCGCGCCATTGCGCGCGCTCAATGTGCGCGTGCAACGCTGCAGCTGGCATGACCAGAGCATCGACTGGGGCGCGTTTGATCTGGTCGTCGTGCGTTCCACCTGGGATTATCACCAACACTGTGCGGATTTTTTCGCGGCGCTTCAGCGCATCGATCAATCGGGCACGCATTTGCTCAACCCACTTTCAGTGCTGCGCTGGAACAGTCGCAAGACCTACCTGCGCGATTTGCGTGAGCAAGGCATCGAGGTGGTCCCGACATCGTTTGGCGACGCGCTTGATGAAGCCGCTGTGGACCAATTAGTCGCGACGTACGGGGCGGGCAACTGGATCATCAAACCCGACATTGGTGCCAGCGCGGGCGGCATTGTGCGTATTGACGGGGCACCAGATGAAGCGCTGCGTCAGGCGCTGTTGCGGCAATTCGCGGAAACGGGCTACCTGGCGCAGGCGTTTGTCGATGCCGTAACGGCGACCGGTGAATATTCGGTATTCTTTTTTGACGGCGTGTTTAGCCACTGCATATTGAAGTCGCCCAAAGACGGCGATTTCCGGGTACAGGAAGAACACGGTGGGCATATTCGCGCAGTGGCTATGCCGGATGCGGTTGCCAGCGCGGCGCGGCGGGTTTACGACGTGTTGCCGGCCCGCTGCCTCTACGTACGCGTCGATTTGGTTGCCAATGCAGCCGGGCGCTTCGAGGTTATGGAAGTGGAATTGATCGAACCGTCGTTGTATCTGCGGACCCACCCGGACGCCGCCGACAATTTCGCACGCGCTGTGCGCAACTGGCACGATCGTCGCAGCGCAAAATTGAACCCATAAGTTTCATGCACAAAAAAAAGGGGCCGAGCAAATACCCGACCCCTCATCGCTACGCGTGTGCGTGCCTAGTTAACTTCGCAGGTACCCGTTCCAGGGCCTGGAGGCTGGAAGAACGCCAGACGCATGAGGCCCAGATCGGCCACATTGACGACGCCGTCGCCGTTAAAGTCGGCATCCGCATCCGCTGTGAAGAAGCGCAAGCGCAGCAGACCCAGATCAACCGCATTGACGATGCAATCGTTGTTGATATCTGCGTCACAGAGGTTGCCGTAACCGTCACCGTTGGTGTCGCGCTGATCGGCGTTGGCGACGTCGGTGCAGTTGTCGACCGCATCGTCGATGCCGTCACCATCACTGTCTGCGCCGGTGGCTTCGAGTGCAGGTACCAAACACCATTCATTGAACGTACCGAGGTCGAAACCAGCGTTATCGCTGACGTTCATCGTCCAGGTGCCAGCCAGGTCTTCACCGTTGAACACGCTAAGCGGGTTGTTCGGTGCAAAGGTACCTTCGATGGCAGTCCCTGGTGCGCATTGGTCTTCGACCGACAGAGCAGCCGCGTCGTCCAGCGTGGCGTCAATATTGCTTTCCGAGCAACCAAAGCCCGTACCCGTGAAGCCCGGACGGTCGACGATCGCGGCGCTTGTGCCCGTGTCGTCATGGGTCAGCGTGAAGATCAGGTCACCAACATAGGTATGCGTCACGTCAAGCGAGACGTTCAGATCGGTCAGAATGCCGCCTGCCGCCAAACTCGTCTGGCTATCGATGCCGGCGCCAATGCCGTCCGGAATGGCCAGAGCTGGCGAGACACAAATGATGTTCTGCGTCGCAAATGAGAACGTTGCAGAGATAGCGCCTGTTCCACACGCATTGCTGGCCGTTACGCGCCAGAAGTAGGTGGTCAAAGGTTCGAGGTTGCCGCTGCCCGTGTAGCTG
>CAYGSQ010000316.1:0-5034 GCA_964352435.1 uncultured Gammaproteobacteria bacterium
GTGTGGGGCTGCGTCATCATCCCGTCGCGATAGCCCAGCACCAACGATGGAATGTCATGCCGCTGAATCAGTTGCAGCTCATAACAGTCGTTCAGATTATTGGCCGAGTAGTACTGTTCAGCGCGTCCAAATTTGCGCCCCAACGCCGTTTTGCCAAGTACGCCCGACACCATGGACAAACCCGCACGCAACGCTGGGCGTGCCATCGCGGGTACGCGCTCCACGGAATTCCAGTGCTGCTGTGTTCGTGGATAGCGCGTATAGCCGGCAAACAACTCATCGCCACCATCACCCGACAAAGACACCGTGACATGGTCACGCGCCAGCCTCGACACCAGTCCGGTCGGGATGGCAGAACTGTCGCCAAACGGTTCGTCATAGCGCGCTGCGAGATCGGGAATAAGCTGCATCGCGTCGTCTGCGCTCAGATACAACTCGGTGTGCTCGGTCCCCAGATAGTGGGCAATCTTCTTCGCGTGGCTGGCCTCGTCGTAGCCCGCTTCATGAAAACCAATGGTGAACGACTTGACCGGCCGCGACGACAGCTTCTGCATCAACGCAACGATGGTCGTGGAATCAATTCCGCCGGACAAAAATGCTCCCAGCGGCACGTCGGCCACACATTGCAACTTTACCGACTGGGTCAGTAAACGCTCCAGTTCATCGACGGATTCCGTTGCACTGCCGGAGAACGGATTGTTGAAACCGTCAAGCGCAGACTGCATGACTGACCAATAGACCTGCGCAACGGGCTGACTGTCCACCCCATCTCGTGCACGAAACTGCAGGAAGGTACCGGGCATCAGCTTCGCAATGCCCGCGTAAATCGAATGTGGCGCGCTGATGTAGCCGTCACGAAAATACAGCGCTGCGGCCCTGCGATCGATGTCGCCACGAAACGCCGGATGGGCGCGCAGGGCTTTAAGCTCGGAGCCAAACAACAACCTGCCGTTCTGCCAGCCGTAGTACAGCGGCTTTTCGCCCAAACGATCGCGCGCCAGGGTCAGGGTTTTCTCCTCCCGGTCCCACAGCGCGATACCAAACATGCCAACGCACGCCTTCAGCGTTTTCTCGATACCCCACGCGTCGATCGCCGCCAGCAGCGTTTCTGTATCCGAGTGACCACGCCAGCTTAGCCCGCCGCCTTGACCGTCAAGCGCCGTGCGTAACTCGAGATGGTTGTAAATTTCTCCGTTAAACACGATGACGTAGCGCTGCGAGCTCGCCGTCATCGGCTGATGCCCCGCTGGCGACAAATCGATAATGGCCAGCCGCCGATGCGCCAGTGCAATGCCCGCATCACCATCCACCCACACGCCGCTGTCGTCGGGGCCGCGATGGGTTTGCGCATCGGACATCCCGCGCGCAACGGCCTCCGCGTTACCGGGCTCAGCGCCTTTCGGGTCGAAAAAACCTGCGATTCCACACATGTTCAAATAGCTCCGAACGTCATGTCAGGCCACGGTAATGAGCGCACGCTATTGCCACGTCGCAAACGGGTCATTGGCAAAACCGGTCGCGAACACCAAGGCATAGAACGCAGCGTCTTTACTACCAGCGCCGTTATCGGCCTGCATCGCCTCGCGCAGCGCCTCGTTGTAACGCTCGTTTTGAGTTTCCCGGTAATCGACTCGTTTGATGTAGCGCGGCCAGGTAATGAAGTTGCGATGCAGTTTGTTGCACGCGCGTCCGCCGAGCCGATAGAGATAAATCCTCGTTTGGTCGTCAAACAGACGAGTGATGCGCGACAGCGTGCGCGGTGTGTATTCGCGCACGCCATGCCACGGGTAGGTCAGCAAACACGGCGCCAACGGCACAAGATGAAACTGGAGGACTGGCTGGGTCGCCTCGGCCACGTAGTTGGCCACGTGCTCGAAAAACTGCAGGTCTTCCTCAAAATGCTCGAGCGCAGACTGCGTAAGAAGTAGATTGGCATCCTTGAAGTAGTCCATGGCCTGCGCCGCGCGCCCGTGAACAAACTCAAACTTGTCGTTGCCCGCAAATGCCGACCACGCGTCGTTGGCATCAATGTCTACACCGCGGTAGTGCTCGAAATGATCACCCGTCAACCGTTCGATTAGCTGTCCGTAAACACCGGTCCCGCAGCCAACCTCCAATACGCGCGCCCGCTTTAGCGTCGCCAGAATGTCGGACCACGGCAAGCGCATCCAGAACATGTCGCATAAACGCCGCGACGGCGACGCCTGTTCGGTGATCTGCGACCACATCGATGTCAGCGCATCGGGCGGCGTTAGAAACCCGCGCTCCACCATTCGGTCATCCACATCCGAGTTCGCAAACGCGTTGTTACGCAGGTTGTGCAGCATCCAGACAATGCGCTGAAATTTCGTCAGCCGCACGTCGGCGCTCAGCGTATGGGCTGAAGAAGAATGGCGTGTACTCGACACTAGCGGCGCTCCCATGATTCAAACATTACGCACTAACCAAACAAGCATTGTTCCCACTGCGTCATAATGACGTCCTCTCGAAAGCGATCTTTGACGCGCAGCGCCGCGCGACCCAGGCGTGCACGTTGACGCGGATCTCTCATCAGCAACGACAGCGCGTTGCTCAACGCCTCAACATCTTCGACCGGCACCAACAGTCCGTTCATGCCGTGGCGAATAATATCTGCAGGTCCCGACGGGCAATCTGAACTGATCACGGCCGCCCCCATGCCCATGCTTTCGAGCAGGACATTGGGGAAGCCCTCAAAGCGTGACGGCTGAGCAACAACGCCTGCCCGCGCCATCCACTGCTCCACATCCTGCACGTAACCCACGAAGTGGACCTGATCGGTTAAACCAAGTTCTTTGGTTTGCCGTCTGAGGCTGTCGCGTTCCACGCCATCGCCAACCAACGCTAATTGCCATTGCGGAAAATCGTTTGCCAGCGTTGCAAATGCGCTCAGCAAAACATCGAAACCTTTTTGCTTGGCCAAACGCCCGACTGCCACAATCAACAACTCGCGCTCCACCTGATACTCGGGCAGAGGACGCAGCGGGTTGGGAATGACCTGCGCTTCTTTTTTGCAGTGATGCGCGACCCAATTTGCCGCGCGCGCGCTTTGCGCCACAATAGCGTCCGCACGCTGATACACGACTTTGCGCAGACTTCGCCAAACGGCGGTGGCGGTAGTGTCAGCGGCCGGATCGATGCGCTCCGACACGACGACGCGACACGGTAGACCCGTCGCCGCCAAAATAGTTAGAACATTCGACGTCGTGATAAAGCTCAATACCGCCTGCGGTTTGTACTTTTTGAGCACTAAGCGCAATCGCCGAACGCGGCTTGCATTGAGGCGCAACCAGTTCGCCTTTTTCTCGTGCGCTGCGCGATTACCTAACCAGACTCGCTGCACCGCCGTGTCCAGCTCGTACACATCTGGCGTGTGTGCGCCGCTCCACGTCACCATCACTACTTTCCAGCCGGCGCGCGACCAGTAGTTGGCCATACCCGACAGAACCCGCTCGGCGCCGCCGCCGCGCAAACTCCCCGTAATCAACACGACGGTTCGGCGCGCGTCACTCGCACGTGTATCGGGTGTATCGGTCATGCCGGAATTCTGAACATTGCCGTCAAGCTACGGCTTGCGTCGCGCAACGGCGAGGAATGAATGGCCGCAATAGGAATTAAGGCTTCGTGCCACGACACGACGCACTACCCGTTTGACGATCGAACCACGCGAACCCAGCAGCCATTCAATCGGCTTGCGGTATTTGACCATATCGTCTTTCATCGAAATCTCTGACACACGTCCGCGCCAGGACTCCACCTCAAACCCGTGTCGCGCCAGTTCGCCTGCGACCTCCTCGCGGCCCAGCGCAAACTGGTAGAAGTCCTGCGGCTCACTTGACGCGTCGATTTCCTCATACGCGCCAGCTCGCGCGCGCTCCTGACGCAGCGGCGAAAACCACGGTGCGGTGAGAAACAAATAGCCACCGGGTTTCAACACGCGCGCGGCTTCAGAGAGAATGTCGTCGTAGCCGGTCCAAAAATGTTCGATGACACCAATCGACCAGTAGCCGTCCAGACTGGCGTCTTCGAAATCGAGCGCCCGAACATCACCTTTGCGAACGTCAATATCACCGTAGAATCGCTTGGCTTCCGCCACCGTCTCTTCCGCGAAATCGATGCCAACCGCGTCGAACCCCGCGTTGGCCAACGCATCAACCTTGTTGGCGCGACCGCAGCCGCCTTCCAGTACACGCGAACCCGGTTTGAGGTGTTTTTTGGTCACGACAATCACATCATCTTTGGGACTGATCTGCGGTGGCTTGCCCTCTCGCTCCCAGCGTTTGTCCCAGTACTCCGGCGTCGCCTTTGCTTCCAGGTAAACCAGCCGATTGGCGCCCGGCCAGTAGCGAATATCTCTCATTGGGCTGCTCCCTTGAGCGGTAGTGATGACGGCGCACGAAGTAGCCCGGCAGAAGTGCCAATAAAGGCGGCCAGATAAGTGTTGTAGTGCATCGTTCCCGACATCGTTATGAATAAAAAGCAAACAAGGCTTCCGAAAATAACGGCGGAAACCGCCAGCGCGGTTCTACGCCTTTCGCTATAGATCCGCCACAGCAGCGCTACGAAAATGGCATAAAACAAGACCAGACCGATTACGCCGGAGTTGTACAAAAGATCGATAGGCGTCGCGTGGGACGTAATGCCGTAGTCATCGCGAAACGCCTCAACGCCGTGGCCAAACACCGGATTGCGCGTCCAACCTTTTAGCCCTTCGGCAGCCCAGCGGCTGCGCTTGCCGTAGCCGCCGTAGCCGGCAACATCGTCGCGGACCTGAAGAATTTCAATGCCCAGACTGATGCGCGACACCCCCCTCTCAAGGCCCGCCATCAGCCGGTCATTCGTGCCAATTGCGAAAACCAGTGCCGCAAAAATAATCACAATCGGTATGAGATTGCGGAATAACAAACGACCGAAAAGCCGGCGATAGACAAGCCACGCCGACGCCAGTCCAAGCGCAATGCCGAGGTTCGCCTTGATAGACGTCGTCGCCAGCGTCAGGACGCCAAACATACAGGC
>CAYGSQ010000317.1:0-4558 GCA_964352435.1 uncultured Gammaproteobacteria bacterium
ATCTGAATCACGGCATCGGATAGTGCGTCCATATGGCGTCTCCTTAAACGTAAGACTCGCGCATTATTGTTTGCGACCCAGCGATTCGAGCGCCTGCCCGACGCTGTTGTTGGCCGTCGCCGCATTGTTCGACAGGAACTGCATACGCAAACTCTCAGCCGTCAACTGAACAATGCTCGACGGCTGATCACCGCCCTCTGCGCCAATCGAATCCGACAGCGAGCTAATCACTTCCGCCTGTGCGTCAAGGGTCTCGCCCCAAGCCCGCGCCATAGCCTCGTACCAGCTTTTGACGTCCCGCGAATCCGCGCCGATGCCGGCACTGGCCGAGCCCGTCGCCGCGCTGGTTGTGAGCGACTGATCGCCACCCTGGCCACCTTGCAGCACTCCATAAAATGAACTCATTGCTTGCTCCTTTGGGCTTGTTGCCCGATCAATTGCATACCTTGCGAACGTACGACGTGAGTCAGCTTTGGACTGAGGCGAATCACTTCACCGTCTTCCATGACCCACACCGCATCTTCAGTAATATCGTGCAGACGGCCACCGCTCGGCAGCAACGCGCCAATGTAGTAGCGCGACCCGTCGCCGGTTACGACATAGGGGTCCATGCCTCGCACTACCGCAACAATTTTCTTTTCGGGTGGGATCAAGCCCCGTTCGGGCTTGACGGAAAACGGGCGATCGTTTTTTACCGTTACCTTGTGCAGGCCGACCACGTCGAGCACGGCACGCGACTTGAGCGCCTCTTGCAACGCATCTTCGTCTGCGAACGAACCGGTTACCGCCACCTCGCCGGCGCCCAAATATCGGGTCTGTGCACCCAAGCCTGACATGCGCAGGACCTCACGCACGTCGGTTGCAATATCAGCACCGGTGCGCACAGCGAAATCAAGGCCCTGCCCTACATCCGTCAAAGCGTCATGTAACGCGTCGCGCTGTGCCGGGTCATCGGCGACACCGGCGACGCGGATATCCCCGTCCCGTCCGGCAACAATGATCTCGGGCATTTTCATGGCGCCGACAATCCCGCGCACGTCGTCAACGCGCGCCGGCAATCTGGCCAGCGAGTCGTCACGCAACATCAATGCAGCCGCCGTCGCACTCGCTGCTAGCGCGAACATGGCTGCTGTTGCAACCGGCCAGCGACGTGGTGGCGGCACGGGTTCGTCAACGCGGCGCACCGCCACCGAGCGCAGCAGTTCGTCCCAGCGCGGATCGTCCGGCCGACCGACCAATACATTTACATCGTCGGTCAAACACAGCGCATCAAACTCTTCCAGAGGACTCGGTCCACCAGGCGCCACCGTGCGTCCATCGACAGTCACCGAGCCGTCCACCGCGCGAACCATCAATGCCCCGCCGACGGTCGACACGATGCAGTGATGTGGCGCGACCGCGTTATCGGACAAGATGACGTCGCAGTCATCCCGCTGGCCGATGACGACCAGCGCGTCGCGACCCAGCGTAGCGCTGGCGCCGCGATGCGCGCCGCTCATCACGCACAGACGCAGCCCGGTCGATGGCGCGTCGCGTGCTTCCCCCTGAATCGATCGCCTAGTCATCAAAGCGTTCCAGTTCACTATCAAAATCCTGTTCAATGCGCGAGGCGTCGTCGCGCAACTCAAGCACTTGTTGCCGTCCGACGAGCCGCGGGGTAATCAGAAACAAGCGCTCCGCCGCATCCGTTTCTTTTTGCGCGCTGCTGAATACGTGCTTCACCACGGGAATGTTGCGTAGAAACGGCACCCCTCGCTTGCGCTTAATTTCGGTCGTGCGGCGCAAGCCGCCGATCAGCAAACTTTGCCCCTCGTCGATGATCGCCTGTGTCGTGATCACGTTCCGGTCAACGATCGGTAACTCGGCTTTTTGTACTGATGACGGAATCAACTGAACGTCGCCATCCTCAATCGACGTGGCAATTCGAATACGGCGACGCCCGGCGTCATGAATCACGTGCGGCGTCACGCGCAACGTCGTCCCCGCAATCACGTCGAACAGGTCCACCTCGAACGTGCCGCCGACGGGAATAAACACTTCCCGGTTGCTCTGGATGACCGCTTCCATATCGTTGAGCGTAATAATTTGCGGACTGGACACCACTTTGGCCAGATTACGATCGTCGAGTGCATTGAGGCGCGCCGAAAATCTCAGCGTGTCGCCCACGACGGCGCTGCTGGTCAGCCCGGCCAACGCCGGTATCAGGTCAATTTCGTTATTGATGTCTGCATTGATCAGGTCCTGCACCGACTCCGGGTCACCGAAACCAATACCCACGTCGGTGCCGCGCAAGCGCAAATCAAGACCAGTGCGCCGCAGCTGCTGTTTATCGAGATCAATGACCGTGGCGATAATTTCCACCAGCGCGGGTTCGATGTCGAGAATCTCAATCAGGTTCTGATACATCGCCATGCGCGAAGGCTTATCGCGAATCAAAATAGCGTTGTGCATGGAGTCTGCAACGATGTACGGACCATCCGACGAGGCCGGCGGTGCAGCGGCGGATATCGCATAGGTCTGTGCCTGCTCCGTCACCTCGTCGGCATAGCGATCGGCAAACTGTTGCGGATAACTGCCACCACCGGCCAACGCCCGACCTGCACGTTCAGCCGCCAGACCCTGCCCGCGCAAGCGGGTTGCGCCGCGACGCCCGCGGTCCGGCACCACAATGCTGCCAACGCCGCTTTGCCCGGTTACCGCCTGGCGCAAAAGCGTGGCGACACCCGGCACCACCGTTTCGCGACGGCCAACATAAATCGTCGTATCCGACGCAAACGCGTAGCGTAGCGGGAAGTAGCGCAGCGTCGCCTCCGCATTGGGGATGTTAACCGGATCATTGCCAATCGCGCCGATGAGCTGCGCGACTTGCTCCACAAAGTAGGGCGCGCCGTTCGCGGCCACGACACCGTTGGCGCCCGAAATATTGACCTTGTTGTGTTGATTGCCAAGTTTCAGATCGCCGTACAGCCGGCGAAATTTCGAGGCCTTTGCGCGTCCCACGGTAAAGTAGCGCGAAACCTGCTCTTGCGGTTTGTACAAGTGCACGACGGAGCCATCGAAGTACGACAACACCTGGTTCGACTGACTGATACTCTCGAACAGACTCGCGGGCGAACCACGGCGTGGCCCATTGAGCGTTCCGCGCTGCCCCGCAACCGCCGGGCTCATCGACACGGCCAACCCCTGCTCGGCAAAAAAGCCCTCGTAAAAGCTTTGTAACGGTTGCCCGTCAAAGTCATAAAATAGCTCTGCATCAGAAAATGGGATGTTCGCGGCGCCTGCGGCGACGCCGTACCCAAGCACACCCACGACGCACAGCGTCATGCGCACTATGCCCATTTGCGAGCGCGCTCTGACCAACGATGATTGTGCAAGTATGTTCAAGCGCTAATCCTCAATTTCGAGTAAGTCGGCCATCAATGCCGCTAGGCCGAGATTTGTCCGACGCGCACAATGCGCAAATCCGAAAACAGTTCCTGAAATGAGAGCACCGGCAGCGCTGGAAACTCGGTTTCGATCAACGTGCGCAAGTGACGCCGTACATCGGGTGAGCACAGAACGACCGGCTTGCGCGCAGTACCGATATTCGCGTCACGGATACAGCCCATGACGGCTTTCGCCGTATCGGGGTCGACGGCCAGTTGTGCCACACCGTTGGTCACGCGCACGCTTTGGCGCAATCGATCCTCCATTTCGGGCTGGACCAGCAACGCCTCAAGACTACGATCGTTTGCCGCAAAGCGGTCACTTACCTGTCGCTTGAGCGCAGCCCGAACCAATTCGGTCAATTGCACGATGTCTTTTTCGCGCACGCCGGCATCCGCAATCGCCTCAAAAATGCTGCGCGCATCGCGGATCGGAATGTCTTCGCTGACCAGACGCTTTAAAATTTCGGTGATGCGCTGCGGCGCAACCGCACGCAAGGTTTCCTTCACCAGGTCGGGGAAATCACGACTCAGAGTTTGATAAATGCGGGCCGCTTCCTGAATGCCCATGAACTCTGCCAGCGAGCGCTTGAGTGCCTGGGCGCAGTGATCGAACACAAAGGCTTCTTGCGCTTGGGCGCCCTCGACGCTATCCATCGGCGCCCAAAAACCACGTCGCGGCGGGTGACACTGCACGGCCATATCGCTTTCGGTCGACGGCACGTCGGCAGTGGCAACGAAGTCATGATCGGCGGGCGCCAACCCCCAGGCGATACGCGAACCGGAGGCCAGCAACTGATACTCGCCGGCGCGTAGCGTCCCAACGACTTTGAACACAGGCATAGGCAGTGGCACACCATATTCACCGCGCAGCGTGCGCGCCACATCGCGAATACCTGCATTGAGTTTGTCGCGCCCGAGACGCTCAGCCAGCTGTGGGTCAACCTGCAACAAGAGCGGTGCGGGCATCTCAAGCGCGCCAAACTGACCGGCTTCCTCCTGCTCTTCCTCGAGCACGTCGGCTTCAGATTTCGTGTCGGCAAAGCGCTTCATGAACGACAGCTCATTGCGCATGCGGAACGCAGAAATGGTCAGAAGAAGCGAACATCGAGATATTCTACTTTTCATCTTTT
>CAYGSQ010000317.1:4568-5023 GCA_964352435.1 uncultured Gammaproteobacteria bacterium
ACCAGTTGCGGAAAGCCCGGCACCAGCACCATGCCCAGAGCAATGAACCCGGTAACCAGCAGCACGCGCGGTTGCGCCGCAATCTGGCGCGAGATGGCCTCGCCCAGATGCTTGTCCTTGTCGTCGTTGGCCGTCCGCGTCACGATCAAACCGGCCGAGATTGCCGACAACAGCGCCGGGATTTGTGCCACGAGCCCATCACCGATGGTCAGGACGCTGTAGGTACGAACGGCTTCATTCAACGGCATACCGATTTGCAGAATACCGATGGCCAGACCGCCCAGCAGATTGATGATGATGATAATGATGCCGGCAATGGCATCACCCTTCACAAATTTCATCGCGCCGTCGAGACTTCCGTGCAGTTGGCTTTCAACCTCAAGGTGTCGACGTTTTCGCTTGGCCTCTTCCTTGTCCATCAGACCCGAACGCAGATCTGAATCAATCGACAATTG
>CAYGSQ010000318.1:0-1328 GCA_964352435.1 uncultured Gammaproteobacteria bacterium
GCGCAAGTTGCTCGCCAACTTGTTTGCACGGCTTAAGCCCGGTGGCGAGCTGCTCTACGTCACCTGTTCAGTACTGCGCACGGAAAACGACGCGGTGGTTGGTGCTTTTATCGCCGAACATCCGCAGGCGTCCATCGTGCCGGTCGCGCCCGAAGCGGCGTGGGGTCGCGCCACCAAATTTGGGCGCCAGATTCTTCCCGGGGAAGAGGGAGCAGACGGTTTTTATTATGCACGCATCGTCAAGCAGTCTTGAGTACAGCGCATGATGCCGTCCGCCTTATTCGCTGACGCGCTGAGTGCGCGCCGTCTCCTGCCCGTTGTCGCACTGCTCATGTGGTTGTGCGCCGACAGTGCGTTGGCGCAAGAAGATGTCACGTCCGGTCGTTTTGACGTGCGCTCGGCGTACACCCAAGAGCTCGACGGCGTTTATCACGTCTCCGCCCAAATCGACTATGGCCTAACCGAAGCGGCGATCGAAGCGCTGACCAACGGTGTGCCACTGACCTTCAAACTCGACATCGAGGTGTCGCGCAAGCGCCGCTGGCTACCCGATGCCACTGAGCATGAACTGCTGCAGCGTTATGAACTGTCTTTTCATGCGCTGACCGAACGCTACGTCGTGCGTAATCTCAACAGTGGCGAGCAACGCAGCTTCGGCACACTGTCATCCGCGTTGCGCGGTCTGGGCGAAGTTGATCGCCTGCCCGTGCTCGACGCCTCCTTGCTCAAAGAAGATAAAGAGTACCGCATCCGTATGCGGTCCACGCTAGACGTAAAATCCCTGTCCGGACCTCTACGTTTGCTCGCGTCACTTTTCCGGTTTAACGACTGGCGGTTGGCGAGCGATTGGCACGCATGGGCGCTCAATCCCTAACCCGGGTCGCGCTGCGCGCGTTCTCCGTCATCGGCCTCGCCATTCTAGTGGTGTCGTTGGCGCTGCTTGCCAAAACCACTCAAAACAGTGACGACTTTGGTCGTGTTCACGTCATCATCGTGCTGCTCAACGTGGTCGGTGTGGCGCTGCTGCTGTCGCTTATTTTGGTCAGCGTCCTGCGCCTGGTGCGCGACTATCGCAAAGGCATTCCCGGGGCGCGACTCAAGGCGCGGATGATCGCGATGTTTCTGTCGCTCGCCATCGTGCCCATCATGTTGGTATACCTGTACTCGATGTACTTTTTGAACAAGGGTATCGACAGCTACTTTACGACCGACGTTGAACGCGGTCTGGACGATGCGCTGCTGCTCAGTCGCAGTGCGCTCGATCTGCGGGGCAAACTCGCTGTCCTGCCACCCTCTGGTTTGATCGACACTCGCCTCAAGCGCCTCGA
>CAYGSQ010000318.1:1338-4955 GCA_964352435.1 uncultured Gammaproteobacteria bacterium
GACGTTGGCAGGACAGCGAGTTTGCCCCGCAGATCGACCGGTTACGCCGAGAGCTGCGCGCGGATGAGCTCACAATTTATGGCGACAATCGACGCATTGTGGCGACCAGTTCCAATGCCGATCTCAGCATCATGCCGGCGGCACCACCCGATGACATCCTGCGCCAGGCGCGACAGGGTGTGCCGCGCGTCACCCTGGAGCCGACGGCCGACGGTGGGTTGATTGCGCACGCCGTCATGCGCATGGAACGCTTGTCTCCCGGCCGATCACCGCGCATTGCGCATGCCACGTTCTCTGTGCCGCCGCGGCTCAGTGAGCTGGCCGCATCCGTGCAGGATGCCAACAAGGAATATGACTCGCTGGTGTTTCTGCGCGAGCCGCTCAAAGATAGCTTCAAGCTGACGCTGACGCTGGTGTTGCTGGTCTCACTGCTGATTGCACTGTGGGGCGTGTTTTTCTTCGCGCGCCGGATTGTCGCGCCCATTCAGAATCTGGTCGCTGGTACGCGTGCCGTGGCCGCCGGTGACTTTGACACGCGTTTGCCCGAGCAGGGCAAAGACGACGTGGGCTTTTTGGTGCGTTCGTTCAACGACATGACGCGACGTCTCGCTGACGCACGCGAGCTCGCCTCGGCCAGTCAAAACGCAATGGAAACCGAGCGCGCCAGTCTCAAGGCCATTCTGGGTCGCCTGTCGACCGGCGTGGTGGCGCTGGAAACCGATCTGACCATCCGCAATTACAACGACGCGGCCGGCGCCATTCTCGGCGTCGACTTCGACGGCACGCGCGGGCGCGCGCTCGAGGAAGTCGCGCCCGGACAGCGCTTGTATGAGCAGTTTGTCGAAGTATGTCGTTCGCACCTGAGTCGTGGTGAACGCGAATGGCGCGAACAAATTGTGTTGCGCGGCGAGGTGGGCCGCCGGGTGTTGATGTGCGCCTGTACGTCGCTGCCGTTCGAAAACCCGCAGCAGCCCGGCGGCTTTGTGGTCGTGTTTGACGATGTGACCGCGTTGCTGCAAGCACAGCGCGATGCCGCGTGGGGCGAGGTCGCACGACGTCTCGCCCACGAGATCAAGAATCCGTTGACGCCTATCCAACTGTCGGCAGAGCGGCTGCGACGCAAGTATCTGGCAACCATGGATCCCGAAGAGGCAGAGCTACTGGAGCGCGCCACGCGCACAATCGTGAATCAGGTGGAGTCCATGAAAGGCATGGTCGATGCATTCCGCGATTACGCACGCGCGCCGAATATCGACGTGCAGTCGTTCGACCTTAATCGACTGATCACCGAGGTCACCGATTTGTACCGCAGTCAGGACCTGAATATTAGCATCACGCTGGATTTGTCACCCAAGCTTGGAGCGATCGAGGCTGATGTCGGGCGCATTCGTCAGATCTTGCATAACCTGCTGCGCAATTCGGTCGAGGCGCTACGCGGCCGCGAGCAGCCAGCAATCTCGGTGCGCACGCGCACAATCGCCGAGGCCAACGGCCCCCTGATGGCCGAGTTGCAGGTGGAAGATAACGGCCCGGGATTCGATGACGAAATCATGGAGTCCTTGTTTGACCCCTATGTCACCAGCAAGCCCAAAGGCACCGGCCTTGGTCTGGCTATCGTTAAAAAACTTGTCGAAGAGCACGCAGGCCAGATTCGTGCGACCAATGCACATGACGGCGGCGGCGCATTTGTTGTCGTTTTATTGCCTATGAATGAAGAGTCACGTAGCGTAATGATGTCGCGCACACCCGCGATCACTGAGACCAGGAGGGAGCGCGCATGAACGCGTCGCAAATTTTGGTGGTGGATGATGAGTCAGACATCCGCGGCCTGCTACAAGAAATTTTGACCGAAGAAGGCTACGAAGTCTCGGTTGCAGCCGATGCCAGTGAAGCACGCACGTGGTGGCAAAAAGCCGATCCCGATCTGGTGCTTCTCGAGATCTGGATGCCTGACACGGATGGCATTACCCTTTTGAAGGAATGGGCGGACAGTGGTTCGCTGTCGTGTCCGGTCGTCATGATGTCCGGTCACGGTACGGTCGAAACCGCGGTCGAGGCCACGCGTCTCGGTGCGTTCGATTTCGTTGAAAAGCCGCTCTCATTAGCCAAGCTTTTGAAGACCGTTGAGCGCGCGCTCGACTCCGGTCGTGTGCGTCGTCGTGACCCCGTGCGCCAACTGGTGCCGCGTGTGCTCGCACCTGTGGGCAAGAGCGCCGTCATGCGCAGCCTGCGTGAGGAAGTCGCGCAAGTGGCTCGCCACAGCGCCAACGTCTTACTGAGCGGCGAGTCCGGCACCGGCCGCGAAGCGTTCGGCCGCTATTTACATTCCATTAGTCCGCGCGCGACGGGGCCGTTTGTCACGGTCGTGTGCAGCGCAATGGACGACGACAATGCCTCGGCCTTACTTTTGGGCGATGGCAAAGAGGCGGGCTATCTGGCCCGCGCGCAGGGCGGTGCCTTGTTTCTGAGTCGCATCGAAGACCTGTGTGACAAGGCGCAGCGTATTTTGCTGGGCGTGCTGGAGTCCGGGTCGGTGCAGGTCGGCGGCGAGACGCGGCGCGTCGACGTGTTGTGCATTAGTTCATCGGCGCCGGGCATTGACAAGAGTGGGGCAGCGCCCGGTCTGCGCCCCGAACTTCTAGCGCACCTCAGCGTCGTCAAGCTGCGGATTCCACCGCTGCGCGAGTACGGTGAAGATGTGCCGGAACTGCTCAATCACTTCAGCGACAAGCTGGCCGATGCCGAAGGCTTGCCTATTCGCAAGTTTTCCGTCGCCGCGCAAAACAGGCTGCGCAACTATCCGTGGCCCGGCAACATTCGCGACTTGCGCAATCTGGTGCATCGACTGCTAATGACGGGTGACGGAGAACCTGTGTCGCTCGAAGAAGTCGAGCGTCATTTGGCGTCGGAGCCCACCGGCAGCATGCCGCTGGTCAAACAGGATCTGCTCGCCTTGCCGCTACGTGAAGCGCGCGAACAGTTTGAACGCGCTTATCTGAAGCAGCAGCTCAGCCTGTGTGGCGGCAAAGTGGGCAAGCTGGCGCAACGCGTTGGCATGGAGCGTACCCACCTCTATCGCAAGCTGCGCACGCTGGGCGTCGACTTCGGGCACAACAACAGCGACGACTAAATTGCGCTGGGCGCGGCGTACTTGCCGCTCCTATTCGTAGTTTTCTACGCCCGGAATCTCAGGGCGATTCTTGCGGTATTTTTTTAGTGCCTGTTGGGCCGCATCCTGCGCAAAGCGAAACTGTATGCGCTGTTGCTGCAGTGTGGCGATGCGTCGGCGCAGCACCTCGACTTCGTTGCGCACGCGCATTTGATCGGCGCTTGTATTGGCACCGTTGTACTGCGATTGCAGTCGCTGCACGTCCGTCTGCGCCGTTTGCATGTCGCGTTCCATATCGTTCAGGTCGCGGTCCGCGTCACGCAGCGCGTCTTTGAGTTGGAATTCCTCATAGCCAACCTCGTAGGCGTAGGCAAACATGGGCTCCAGTTCTTCGCTGCAGACGAATTGGTACTGTTTGCCGTCAAGCCCGTATTCGTAGCCACCTTTGGGTTGGCAGAATGTGTTGTTGCCCTCCGCGTAGCCTGCGTTATAGGACGCAAGATCGGTT
>CAYGSQ010000319.1:0-4950 GCA_964352435.1 uncultured Gammaproteobacteria bacterium
TTGCTGTTGAGAAGATCCAGGCAGCGAATGATCTCACCGTGTCGATTGGATAGTCTGCTGAGCGCCGTCTGCAGTTCGGTTTCAAGGCGACGTAAAGTCGTCGTTGCGCTCAACTCAGCAGGATCGACAAGTTCCATATGACGTGAGGCACCGCGTACTTCTGCGTCGGTTACGATTTCATAGTCAACAAGAATTTGATCCTGCACACGAAAGTGGCGGCGGCGATCCGCATAGCGATTAGTCATGACGGGTTCCTTGCGTCTTGGGCGGGCAGAACGTCGGCACTGGCCGGCGCTGTTTCGGGATCGGGCTCCACGCCCGGCACGGCTGGATCCTCATCCGCCGGTGCTTCAACCGTTCGAATAATGCTGACCTGGACGCGGCGGTTACGCGCGCGGCCTTCTGCAGAATCGTTCGACTCAAGCGGGAGTGTGTCAGCCAGTCCGGTTACAACCAGACGGCCAGGCGGCACGCCCGAGTTGTACATCAGTCGATGGGCGACCGACACCGCACGCGCGGCGGATAGGTCCCAGTTCGAACGATAGACCGTAGTACTGATGGGGACGTCGTCGGTATGCCCTGTGACCTGCACAACGCCTTCCATCTCTTCGATGAATACGGCGAGTTTGTCGATTGTTGGCAGGATCTTCGCGCGTAGCTCGGCATTGCCCGAGGGAAATGAGCCGTGCTCGTGAATTTGCACAACGATCCGTCCGCCAACTTGTTCGACGGTCGCCAGACCCTGCTCGATTTCCTCGCGCAGCAGCTCACGCAGACGTTCCAGGTCCTGACGCAGCTGTTCCTGATTTTCCTTCTCGTCATCGGAGACATCGTCGCTTCGACCGATGTGATCCAGCGTGCTGCGCGTACTGTCGACGGTGAACTGACGGATTTCATCGACCGTTGTCGCCACCGGCTTACCGGGACTAAATTCGCGCGTGACCACACTGGTACCCTTGGGAATATAGTCGGCCTTGAAATCGGCCTGAACACCGAAGGCTTCCTTCATTGAACCGGAAAGCTGTTTGAACTTCTGGGCGTCCATTTCCGAGAACGCCAGCAGCAATACGAAGAAGCACATCAGCAGACTCATCAGGTCAGCAAAGGTCATGACCCATGCCGGTACGCCGGGGTCCTCTGGTGCGTCATCCGACATCAGGCGGCTTCCTTGTCCTCAGTCGGACGTTTCGACAGAGGCAAATAGTTTTGCAGCAAACTTTCAATAACTCGCGGGTTCTGGCCACCCTGAATGCCCATAAGCGCATCGATGACCATGGACTTGCTGCGCTTTTCGTCTGCGCTGCGCATTGCCAATTTGTCCGCGACGGGCAGGGCGATGACGTTGGCGAGGATGGCGCCATAAAGGGTGGTAAGCAGGGCAACAGCCATAGCCGGACCAATCTGCTTGGGATCGTCCATCGCCGAAAGCATCTGCACCAGACCGATCAGCGTGCCGATCATGCCCATCGCCGGGCCGACGTCGCCAATCGCCTTGAATATGGCCTGGCCCGCGAAATGTCGCTGTAGCGTAAGGCTCATGTCATCCTGCAACATCTTTTGAACGACTTCGGGCTCGTGGCCATCGATCAACAGGTTTATGCCCTTTTTCATGAAAGGGTCAGGCACTTCGGCTTCCTCCAATGCGAGGATTCCCGATTGGCGTGCGGCTTTTGCCAGTTCGATTGATTTCTCAATAATCGCGTCGGGTTCGCTAACGCGATTGGTAAATGCGTGTACGGCGATCTTGGCGGCACTCAGGAACTGACCAAGGCTGAATTTGACCATGGTCACCAATAGCGTTCCTACAAACACGATGATCAACGACGGTACGTTGAAGAACGTGCTGGCGGAGCCACCGATCATGATGGTCGCGCCAACCGTCGCCAGTGCACCTATCAGTCCAATTAATGTTGCCAGATCCAAGCGTCACCTCATTGAGCGAATTCGAAACAAACACAACCCAGCCGCCGGTGTTTTTCGACACAGGCTGTAGCGGCATACGGGCGGGGATCTTTAGCGGAATGGACCAACGATTTCTGCTGGTCTTATGGCAAATCGGGCATCAGATGCCTGTGCGGATAGCAACCTCGGTGAAAATACGATCGAGAATGCTGGCCACGCGCGTAAGGTTAGCGGCCGTGGTGACCATCGTTGGACGCATTTTTATGACGTTGTGCAATGGGCCATCGATGCCGGCAAGCACGTTGTGATCACGTAGCCGGTTCACGACATAACGGGCAACGTCAGCGGCTGGGGCAAGCGAATGCCGGTCGTGCACCAACTCGATACCCAGAAAGAAACCCTTGCCACGCACGTCACCAATGACCGAATAGCGAGACTTCAGTTCTTCGAGTTCACCCAAAAACTGCCGTCCCAAGTGCGCGACACGCCTCGGCAGATCTTCGCTTTCAACGACATCAAGCACGGCACTGGCCGCCGCGCAGGCCACAGGATTGCCGCCAAAAGTCGCGAAAAATTCCATCCCATTGTCAAATTGCTCAGCGATTTCTCGTGTGGTCACCAACGCACCCATAGGAAAGCCGTTGGCAATCGGTTTGCCAAGCACCACCATATCGGGCACCACTTGTTGATCAGTGAAACCCCAAAAAGCGTCGCCCAATCGTCCGAACCCTGTTTGCACTTCATCGGCAATACACAGGCCGCCGTGGGCTCGCACCGCGCGATAAACCGCGGCCAGATAGCCCGGTGGCAATACCAGCTGCCCGCCCACGCTTGGCAGCGTTTCAGCAATAAACGCCGCGGCCAGATGGTCCTCGCTCAGTTGTGCCAGCAGCGCTTCGACCTGAGCGGCGTACTTGGGACCGGCGAGCGTATCGTCACGTCGAAATTCACCGCGATAGTCGTCGGCGACCGGAACTTCGTGGACCCAGTCGGGGCGCCCGGCGCCGCCAGGCCCGTCGTATTTGTACGGACTCATATCAATCAGTGAACTGGTATGTCCGTGATACGCACCGGCTGCGACAATCATGTCACGACGTCCCGTCACGGCACGTGCCATACGCAGCGCAAGCTCATTGGCCTCAGAGGCAGAGTTGACGAAGTAACACACATCCAGACCGGCTGGCAGCGTTGCGGTCAGGCGCTCCGCGTAGTCGAGAATGTTCCGGTGCAAATAGCGCGTATTGGTATTCAGCAGCGCGATTTGCTGCTGCACAGCTTGTACTACGTGCGGATGGCTATGCCCCACGTGCGCCACGTTGTTGTAAATGTCCAGGTATGCACGCGCCTGATCGTCATACAGGTATTGCCCGAAGCCGCGCACGATATGCAGCGAGCGTTCGTAGGCCAGGCTGAGCGCGCCGCCCAGCAGTTGTGCACGACGCTCGCGAAGCTTTTCACCGTCTGAGCCTGCATTGACCGACGTGTTGCACGACGCGAGACCCAACAGCATTGACGGGTCTGGTGACAACACGCTGTAGGCGTTGGCCAGCGCCGGCGTGCAAACGCCCGGAAACATCTCGCGCAGCCCCAGATCGTCCAGAATAATTTGCAGGTGAAGATGCGGCGGCCAGTCGCCATTGGTCGGCGGCGCACCCACGCGTGCAAACACGTCACCGGCAGCAATAGTTTGACCCGGACGCAATCCCTGCGTGCTCGCCAGATCAAGATGACCGTACAGGGTGAGGAATTGTTCTCCGTCCGGCGTTTCGTGCCGCAACATCACCAGTGGTCCGTAGTCCAGCGGCTGGTTGAGATTGGCCGTGCAGTAGACCGTCCCGCGCACAGGTGCCACCACGTCGGTGCCGGCAGCACAAAACACATCGACGCCCAAGTGAACGGTCCGCCGCTCATCACAGGGGTGACCCTGCGCGCCGAAACTCGGCTGCTCATACAGCAGGCGAGGCTCCAGATAGCGACCCACAGCAACCTGTACATTCGCGCTCGCCATGGCTTGATCGATGCGCGCCTGCAAGGCCGCGCGCTGGCCCGCAGCCGGATCGGCACCGAGCAGACGGCTGCCCACACCAAGATCCAGAACCTGCGCGTCGCGGCCCCCGGCGTCGATGGCCGGAACCGGGTCACAGGTTGCCAGAAAACGGTCGATGCGCGCCGCACGACTCAATCCACTCAAACCGGCCGCCTGGCGCAGTCGAATACGCAGCAGCGTGTCCGGTATTTTGTGCAACTGCTCCAACAGGCGTCGCGCAGGCGCCTGACTAATCGTTAAGTAAGTGTTGCCGGGTTGTTCTGTGGCGCGCTGCGTTGAGATGACAAGGCTTACCGCCAGTCGCGCCTTGATCAGGCCGGGCAGCACATCCACCTCCGCGACACTAAGTGGCCGCGTTGACGTGTAGCCTTGCACAATGTGAGCACACGCAGCGATCGGGTCAGCCCGGTCCATCGCGGCGTAAGCACAGGCAATGGCCAGGTCACATACGGCAGGCTGCCAGGCAGCATCGCCAAAATCGATCAAGCCAGTCAGAGCAGGACGCAGGTCCTCGATTTGCACCAGCAAATTATAGTCGTTCACGTCGTTGTGAATAATCTGCATCGGCAAAGCAGGAAGCTTGGCTGCAATACGCCCGGAAAACTCAGACAGGGTCGCCACGGCAATTTCCCGCAGCGCTGCATCCATCGTCGTACAGCCGGCCAAATGGGTGGCCGCCTGAGTCAGGTTCCAGGTGTCGTCGCGGTGGGCGAAAGGGTGATCAAACACCGCCAGCGCGACGGCAAGTTGCCCAAGCATCGTGCCAAGGGTATGCAGCAACTTTGGCTCAACATAATCGAGCCGCGCAAACGGTGCACCCTCGAGATGCTCGATGAGCCAGGCGATGCGCGTGCCGCCGCCCCAATCAACCGCGGCATACGCGCGGCCATCGAGCTGGGACACAACGCCTGGAATACGCGCAACCAGTCGTTGATCCGCAAGATGTACGAGCATGGCGCATTGCAGATCTACACGCTGATCAGGGCAGTCCGCATGCATGA